>JBCBKZ010000325.1:0-6265 GCA_038520955.1 Bacteroidota bacterium
CCTCCTTTGCTCTGCCAAATTTTCATTTAATTCCGCTTGAAGTCTTCTGGCTTCAGCAATATTTCCCCTTTCTTCAGCAAGTGTAAAAAGTCCGTTAATGGAATCGAAAGCTGTTACCAATGAGTCTCTGGCCATTGTAACCATTCCCAAAGCTATGTCTGTCTGTTCTCTTGCCTCACTTTCCTTTTCTGCCAGTTCTGTTGCCTCATCTGTTTTTTTGTCTGCTCTGTTTTTCTGATTTAAGGCTATGACGGTAGCGGTTAAAGCCCCTATGAGCAGCAGAATGGAAATGACCAAGGCTCTAGTTAGTAATTTTCGTCTTCTTTCTGCTTCCTGCTGCTGGATACGCTCCTGCTCTTCCTGCATAGCTTTAAGTCGGGAAGCACTTAGAAAATCACTTTCCAGAGGGCTTAGTCGTTCCTGCTCATCTGCCCAGGATAAGGCTTCTTCCAGTATTGTACCTGAGACCAGGGCATCTTCATCCTTTCCACTGTCTACCCAGCGCTCTATGTCGGTGGCATAGGGTCTTCGGATTTCATTGAAGCCACTTTCCAGCCATTCTTCAGAGAAAATTCTGGCATAGATGGGATTGTAAACCGTCAGGTAGTTATCGGTTTCCCGTACCAGGCCGGAGAGTTTTAGGTATAAGTGCGTCTCAGAGCGGGTATCTACGGGGACCTTCTGCTCTTCTGCCCGCAGGATCTCCCGGTAAAGCTCCAGCATGGCTACATTATGGGTCTTATTCTGGAAGATGCGCTGCTGTATATAGCCCAGGTTACTTTCTCTTTCCAGTACCTGCCCATAGAAGAAGTTCTTTTCTACAATCTCATCTATCTGAAAGGGGCGACCAGCTTCATGTGCTTCAGCCACTTCCCTACAGAGTTTCTGGGTCAGATAAGGCTGGCCGGAAGTCCAGTATAAAATTCTGTCTAATAGCTGTTCTGCTTTCGGGATACCTTTCAAACCTGTTAGGAGAGGGTTAGCTTCATTGGGCTTGATGGGGTCTATGTTCACTGACACCCCTATGTTAAAGGGTGTTCTTTCTGTGTCCTGCATTAGGTCAGCCGGAGAAGCCACCCCCATGATCACAAAATGGAGTCGCTCATACTCAGGATCTTCTGCCCTCAGGTTATAGGCTACGCGTATGGCTGCAAAAAAGTCATCTGTGCTGAAGGTATCCCTGTCCAGGCTGAGCATGGAATCTATCTCATCTATGAAGAGGAGAATTTCTCCCTCCACATTAGGTAAGAGTAATTCTTCAAAAAAGGTATTTACTCTGGAAACAGGGGTAAAGTCTTTCTGGGTCTCCCACCACTCATTGAATAAAGCTCCTATCCCTAGTCTTCTCGCCACCAGGCTTAACAAACTTTTATACCATTTGTCTGCGCTGGTATTTTGAGACCCAAAACGGGTAATGTCCAGGCTCACGCACTTATAGCCCATGGCTTCCAGACGCTCCGTCACCCGAACGCGCATAGAAGACTTCCCCATCTGTCTGGGCGTCAGCACATAGCAGAAATTTCCTTCTTCTATAAACCCCTGTAGCGCTATGTCAGCCTTTCGGGTCACATAGGTAGGGAAGGTTTTAGGCAGGGCGCCTCCTACCTGGAAGTTTTGCTTGATGTTTGCCATGTTCTAGAGCTTTTCTCTGAAGTAGCGGTCATACAATTCACATGCAGCTTCAAACCTGGGAGTAGAGCCTTTGATCAGTCCGGCAGCTAGCAATCGGTCTGTTACCATGCGCTGGAAGACTTCCTTCCCGTTCAATATCTCTTTTAACACTTTTAAACAATCTTTCCTGTCACTGAGATTTAGGTGATGCCGCTTAAGGTGGTCTCCAAAAGGGCCATCATCTTTATTTGCATTTTCCAGCATCTTCTCAAAAGGAGCTTCTGAGCTAGCCATTTCATATAAAAAGCGCCGAATGAGATAGGGATGTCCTCCCAGAAACTTCTTTAGTTTTTCAAGCTCTGGAGGGGGTATATGGACACCATGAAGGTCTATCAGGTGAGTCAGATGATTTTCTGTAAAGGGCTGGAGAAACATATCTTCTCCCACATTGGCAAAGGGAGACTGGTTAATGTCCATAAGTCCCAGGTAAGCCTCCGTGGAATAGGTAATGACCATCTTCACCTTTTCCCAGGCAGGTTCAGCTTTTCCTTCTTCATGCCAATATCTCAGCATTCCAAAGAAGTCATTATATACCTTATCAAACTGAAATACTCTATCTACCTCATCCATGGCCAAAACGAAGGGCCCATCTACCTGGTCCAGAACGTAGTCTTCCATATACATACAGGTAGTATCCTTCAGGTCCTCACCTTCTCTTTCCTCCCAAAAAGCATCTACCTCATCCTTCAACCGTAGTTTACGGCAGATATGCTTACATAATTTCCTTAGAAGCATGCTTAAGTCAGAAATGGTGTCCTCCGTTAAACGCTGAAAGTTGAGAGAGACTACTTTCATTCCTTTGTCTCTGGACATATAGATGATCCGGTTCAGCAAAGAAGTCTTCCCAAACTGGCGTGGTGCTTTGATTCGCATGAGCACATGCTTCCCCATGAGGTGAGATTTGAAGCTCTCTTCTCCTTCCCTCACGATGTAAAATGGAGAGTCCTTTTGGGCAGCACCAGTAGGAGGTTCTAACGGAGCTTTAGGGAGTGGCTTTTGAGAGTCGGGCAGGAACTCTTTCACCTCAAATTCAGTAGGGTCAAAGGGTTCTCCCGCCAATCGTTCCTGAACAATAACCTCCTCTATTTCTTTTAGGATTCTGGTAGTATCTCCTTCCCCCTGCCAGTCCAGAGTTTGAAGGTTTCCTAGTAATTGGGTAAGATCATAACTCAGTTTATCTTCCTTGTCCATTTGAACCCTGACAGGCAGGATGAAGGGAACCCCTTCATTTTTTGCCTGGAGTTCACGGGCTTTCTTCATCTCCGCATACACCATCTCACTTTCGCTACTTCTTTCTGACAGAAGAATGAGGAAGTAGGTAGCCGACTTTAGCTCATTCAGGAGTGTTTGTGGCCAGTTCTCCCCAATGAGGATATTTAAGGAGGCGAGAAATGGATCAAAGTTTAGGGCACTAAGCTGTTTGTGTAAGACCTGTGCCAAGCTCCTATCTGGTTCTTTGTGGCTGTAACTGATGAAAACTTTCGTTTTTTGTCGGCTTTCCCCATCTAGCTCATTGGCAATGTCCAGTAAAAACTTCCCGATTTTATTCTTTTTTATGGCTCTTTCCTCCGCAGTGGCAGTTTCTTCCAATTCTACTTTTTTCAGTTCATGAAAAGTAGACATGTTTAAGAGGATGGTGTCTTTCAACCCATAACTTATCTCCTGCTTTTTTAGCAGATCGAAAGCTTCTTTCAGCTTATTCTCTTCTACGAGATCCCGTAGCTGGTGTACAACCTTAAAATATGGCATGTGTAGTCGACGTAATCACTTGAATTACTTCTAATGAATAGTATCGTTAGGGAATCTTATGTCTTAATGAAACTACAGGTTTTCTCTAACTAGTTCAAGTTTTGGTACAAAATGAGGGACAGGATTGTTTGAAGGGAAGGGAATTTTGAGGGAGGGATGGGATTCAATATCTAGCGTAGCTTCTAATCTGGGTTACGCGAGATCCCGGCTGACCCTTCTGGCAATGCGGTGTATGCCCGCAGGGATGATAGTTCATGGATAGCAGGGAATCCTCTTTAAAGGGGGTGGTGGCTATGGGAAGGGGTTTGAGATCCCGGCTGACCCCACTGGCAATGCGCCGCATGCCCACCGGAATGATAAACCTGGTTACTATGAGCCCACCATTTGAATGGTGGGAAACAAGAGAGGCTTAAATAAGCAAACCATTTGAATGGTGGGAAATGTAGTCTACTTCCTAAATGGATACAAGGCCTCCGCTATTTTGCGATCATTAGAAAGGCGGGGGAATTTATTTTGGCCGCCGAGTTTTCCCTGGCTCTTCATGTACTCACGGGAGGCGTTGAGTTCCAGGCTTCTGATGATGGCAGGACTGAGGATATTTCCTTCCCTAAGGTCATCATAGTAAGAGTTTTGCTTTCTGAGGGCCATGTCCAGCACATCTACGAAGGCAGACATATCTTTAGGTTCCTCTGTGAATTCTATCAGCCATTCGTGTGCGGACTTCCCTTTTTCTTCCACTATGAGGGGAGCTACTGTAAACTCCTGGACTACTGCACCCGTCTGGGTAGTAGCTTCTATCATAGCTTTGTTGACTTCCTCTGAAATCACGTGCTCTCCAAAGGCGGATATGAAGTGCTTTACTCTCCCGGATACCTTGATGATGTAGGGATCGGTAGAAAGGAATTTCACGGTATCTCCTATGCCGTAAGCCCATAAGCCCGCATTGGTGGTGAGAATGATGGCGTACTGCTTGCCTACTTCTACCTGATTGAGAGTCAGTCGTGGAGCATCTGCTTTTCCGTATGATTCGAGGGGAATGAACTCATAGAAGATACCGTAGTCCGGCATGATGAGCATTCCGTCTTCCTTCTGGGAAAGCTGTACTCCGATGAAGCCTTCTGAAGCTGGATATACTTCTGCTATGGCTACCTTCCCCTGGAAGAATCCGTCAAAGATGGATTTGTAAGGCTGGAAATCTACCCCACCCTGTACAAAGAGTTGGAGGTTAGGCCATACTTCCAGAGGAGTCTTACCTGTCTGCGCTTCCAGTTCCTCAAACAGCATCTGCACCCATGGCGGAATGCCAGAGATCAGTCGTAGGTCTTCGTCCTTAATTTCTTGTACGATGGTAGATACTTTCTCTTCCCAATCCTCTATGATGTTGGTTTCATAGCCAGGGACTTTATTGGCTTGCAGATAGCCGGGCACAAAGTGGTTCACTATACCTGAAAGTCTACCTGTTTTAATACCGTACTCATTCTCCTCTATTTCCGGACTGCCAGAGAGGAACATCATCTTTCCGTCTATAAAGCCGCCATTCCCTGTTTCAGCCAGATATAGCATAAGGGCATCTTTGGCGCCATTGATCTGCTTACGGATGGACTCCTTGGTGATGGGGATATACTTGGCACCAGAGGTAGTCCCGGAGGTTTTGGCCAGATAGAGTGGCTGTCCCGGCCAACAAACGCTTTGCTCTCCTTTGTAGATCCTGTCAAAGTAGGACTTAGCTTTCTCATAATCCCTCACCGGAACGGCTTTCTGGAAATCAGCTATGCTATTGATATTCTTAAAACCATGATCTTTCCCAAAGGCTGTCTTTTTCCCCTGCTCCAGCAAATACTGAAAGGTTTTTTGCTGCTTTTCCCAAGCCATGCCCATTTCTTTGTGGATGGCTTTCGCCCTGCTTTTGGCCCACTGTACACCGAGGAAGGATTTAATGCTCATATTGCTAAGGTTGACTTCCGAAAGCTAGGAGGCAAAAAGCAGGAAAGCAACTTTCCAGGTCTCTCTAGCGACTGGAGCAATCATACACCTTTGAATCGGGATTATAGAAGCAGACTTCCAACCTGAGCTTATCTACCTCTGTAATGGCGACCTCTCCCATACGCACTGATAAACGCTTCTGTTCTGCATTCAGTCTTATTCCCTTGCCTCCCATATTACATTCTTCCTTGCTAAGCTTTCTCTGAAATAGGATCTGACCTTGCTGATTTATGATTCTCAATAGCAGGTTATGCGTCCATTCCTGTGTGGATAACTGCAAGCCTGCAGAGAGTGATAGCATTTTTTGCACGTTAAGGAATCTGGTCTGAGTAGCGGGAGGTTCCAGAATCAGGCTAGCCTCTATAGATGCCGCTGGAGACTGAGCAGATAGTTTAGACGAAATCAAGAATAAGCTTACAAGGAAAACAAGGAAGAGGTATACAACATGTCCGTACAACATGCCCAATATTAGGTAGCTGTTTCCTCAAAAGGAGGAAGGATATGGGAAAGGTAGATATGAGGAATTTTTAGGAAGAGGGAGATGAGTTTTCGGAGAGATCAACTATTCTCATTTAGCTCATTTTAATCCCTAAGGACAGGAGTCCTCCTCTTTTCACTTGACAAGCAGGAGCTTGTCAAAGCTCTATATCGTATAAAAAAAAGCCACCCTTGGGGCGGCTTTTTTATTCGAAGTATGTACAACTTAAGCTGTAGCCTTCTCAAGTGTTTCTACTATGGAAGGTAGGCTGTCTTCTTTAGCAATTTCAGTGATTCTGTCTGCCAAAGACTTGATTTGGCTGTTATATTCTTCCAGCATGCGCTTTCCTGTCTTGGTAATCGTTACCAGGTAACTATTACCAAG
>JBCBKZ010000326.1:0-6240 GCA_038520955.1 Bacteroidota bacterium
CTTAAATCTGAAAAGTCAGAAAAGTCAGTTTCTAGCCAGTCTGGTAAGACTTATGCCTCAGATTAAACTGGATTACGTGGAGGAGCATCCTGGTTGGGATTCCTATGTGAATTCTTTTTCTGTTGGCAATGTACTCCCTGACCTGCCTGAGGTTCAGAATGAACAACTCCGCTACTTCCTATCCGCTAACAATGTATTCTCCAGCTATTATGCCATCAAAAGTGGGGAAGAAACCCTCTCTAAGTACCGTATTACTGCTCCTTTCACAGGTGTCATAACCCAGGGAAATGTGTCCAGAGGCGCTGTGGTTAATCCGGGAGCACCCCTCGCCAGCTTTAGCAGAACAGATGTGTTTGAGGTAAAGGCAGCTATCTCTTCGGCAGATATTGCAGATATGAAGACTGGGCAAAGCATAAGCCTAACCAATAAACTCACAGGTAATACTTATAAGGGGAAAGTTAAGAGATTAGGGGGAAGTGTGGATGCTGGAACCCAATCTATCCCGGTTTTTATTCAAGTCAGTGGAAAAGGGCTTAAAGAAGGCATGTTCCTGGAAGCCTCTCTGGGAAGTGGAAAAGCAGAACAAGTGGCAGAGATTCCTTTGATAGCGATGACCAGAACCAACCAAGTTCATGTCATCCAGGATTCCGTTGTGAGTCTCAAGGAAGTAGTACCCATTTCTTTCACTGAGAATAGTGTATGGGTAAGAGGATTAGCAGAGGGTGAGGAAGTCATCATAGAAGAAATTCTGGAGCCTATCACAGGCATTAAAGCTGTTTCTCAACCTTAATTCCCCAAATACTACTTCCTCATGAGAGCGATTATAAAATATTTTATCCAACATCCTACGGTGGTGAACCTTTGTTTACTACTCATCATTGGACTGGGTTTTCTCCAGCTAGGAGAAACCCAAACGACCAACTTCCCCAAACAAAGAATTCGATTTATCAGTGTAGCCGTTCCTTATCCTGGCGCCTCACCTACTGAAGTAGAAAGTGGAATCACTGTCAAAATAGAAGAAAACCTTGAAGGGATTCAGGGGATAGATAGGGTAACCTCCACTTCAGGAGAAAACCTGGCTACCGTATTGGTAGAAATGACCGAAGATTCTGATCCCAATACCGTCCTGACGGAAGTCAAAAATGCAGTAGACAAGATCAATAATTTTCCTGACCGGGCGGAGGCTCCGGTAGTGGAAAAGGTAGAGATAAAAGATCTTGCCATGACCATGGGCCTGGTGGGGGAAATTCCCCTTGCTGTCAAAAAGGATTACGCAGATCAAATCAAGGATGACCTCCTGGCACGTCCGGAAATATCTGACATTGATATATTCGGGCTACCAGCAGAAGAAATTGAAATTCAAATCAGGGAGAATGACCTAAAGTCATACCAGTTAAGTTTTGCTCAGGTGGCCCAAGCGGTCCGAGTAGCTAACCTGGAATCATTTGGTGGAGAGATTAAAACGAGGCAGGAGAACATCACCATCAAGGCGGATAGCAAGGGCTATTATGCCAAGGAGCTCCAGAACATCATCATCAAAGCTGATCCCTCCGGAAACATCGTCTACCTGAAGGATGTAGCCAATATCATTGACAGATTTAAGGATGATGCCAATGGCAGGTTCTTAGAAGAGAAGCCCGTAGTAACCATTTCAGTAAATACGCTGAATACAGAAGATCTACTTCTGAATGCCCAAATCACTCGGGACTACCTGAATAAGTTTAACCGTGAGCATACCAACATCGAACTCATTATCCTGGAAGATGGAACTGTCAACGTAAGAGACAGGATTTCCAGCATGGTGAATAATGGAATGGTGGGAATCTTTCTGGTGCTGCTTGTACTGGCACTCTTCCTTGACAGATACCTGGCTTTTTGGGTGGCCCTGAAAATTCCGGTAGCCATCATAGGAATGTTTATTCTGGTACCCATCCAGGACATGACCATCAATGTAGTGTCTCTCTTCGGATTCATACTGGTCTTGGGTATTCTGGTAGATGATGGGGTGGTAATAGGAGAAAACATTTACCAGTGGGCTAAGAAAAAGGGGATTTCTCCCATGAAAGCAGCCTTGGAAGGCACCATGGAAATGTTGACTCCAGTAGTTATTTCTCTTACTACTACAGCCGTTGCCTTCAGCCTATTTTTCTTTCTCCCTACCCAGTCAGGTGAGTTTTTCGGAGAAATGGGATTCGTGGTAGTAGCGGCTCTTTTGGTAGCTATGATAGAGAGTTTTTTCTTTCTCCCCTCTCACTTAGCGCATAGTAGAGGATTAAAAGAAGGACATATTCCCAGTAAGATAGAGCAGGCCTTTGATAAGGTGCTCGTCTTTCTCAAGGACAAGATCTACCTCCCTGTATATAACAGAATGGCTATTGGAAATAAGCTCCTCTCAGGAGTAACCATTGTGGCCTTCATTCTATTTTTCATGGGAGCCATAGGCCTTATGGCGGGGGGATTAGTTGGCTTCACCTTCTTCCCAAATCTAGATGATGATGCTGTATTCATTGAGCTGAGCCTGGAACCAGGGACCCCGGTTGAAACCACCCAACAATCACTATCTACCATAGAAGATGCGGTATGGAAAGTCAATGATGAGTTCAGTGAAGGGAGAAAGGATGGAGAGCAGGTGATCAGATTTGTAGAACAGATTACCGGTCCCAAACCTAATGAGGGAAAACTTAAGGTTACTTTTCTGGGTGGAGAGCAGAGAGGCATTAGTTCTTTCAAGCTGTCTAACAGAATGCGTGAACTTACCCCTGAGATTCCTAAAGCTGAGAGTCTGGTGTTTGGGATAGGAGCTACCACAGCCGTATTTGGGAAACCCATCTCATTTGCCCTTTACGGGAGAAATCTGGAAGAATTACGGGCAGCTAAAGACGAGCTTAAGGCTCGTATGCAAGAGCGGACCGACATAAAAGATGTTTCTGACTCTGACCAATTAGGGGTAAAAGAGCTGATCCTTACCCCTACCTCTCAGGCAGAGTTACTGGGAATGAATCTGGGGATGATCATGGGACAGGTGAGAGCAGGATTCTTTGGTGAAGAAGTCCAAAGCCTCCAAAGAGGAGAAGATGAAGTGAAAATCTGGGTCCGTTACCCAAGGGATGAGCGTAGTCGCACTGACCAACTCATGAATATGAGCATAGCTGATCCTACAGGGAATACCTATTACCTAAAGGATCTGGTCAAAGTAGAAGAAAGAACAGGTGCCCTCGCCATTAATCACCTGGAAGGGAGAAGGGAAATCCGGGTAGAAGCCAATGTAGCTAACATTAATGTTTCTGCGCCAGGAGTCATTGCAGAAATTGAATCTACCATAGTACCTGAAATACTGGAGCAGTATTCCTCTGTGGACTATTCCGTAGAAGGCCAAAACAGAGCCTCATTCAAACTCATAGGTACCATGGCCCTTATAGGTCCTATCATCATGCTGTTCATCTTTGGGTTGATTGTGCTCAACTTCAATTCCTTTTCTCAGGCAGTGATCGTGTTCTCCTTATTCCCTTTTGCATTGATAGGCGTAATACTGGGCCATCTGTTTCAGGGGATTCCGCTGAATATATTCTCCTTTGTTGGGACCATTGCCTTAATAGGGGTGTTTGTCAATAACTCCCTGGTATTCATTTCTACCCTAAACCAAAAGCTTCAGGAGGGGGTGAACTGGCAGCAGGCCCTCAAAGAAACGGCTGAATCCAGGTTTAGGCCTATCCTGTTAACCACTATCACTACTGTGGCAGGCTTAGCGCCCTTGATCGCCTCCAGTAGCATTGGTGCCCAGTTTTTGAAGGGACCGGCCATCGCCATTGCCTACGGCTTGAGCTTTGGGCTACTGAATGTACTTGTTCTTTTACCTGCCCTGCTCAATGTTTCTAATGGATTAAGGGTGGGGATCCATAACCTCTTCAGCAAGGCCAAAGCCAGTCCTGAACAAGTGGAACCTGCCGTTCAGGCCTTGAAGTATCAAATCCAGGAGTAATTAACCAATTGAGAATTCATCATGAACAGATCGAAATATATAGCATTGACTTTTCAGAGCTTACTCCTCATAGGAATAGCTTCCATAAATCTCCAACAGGTCTTTGGCCAGGAAACCCTTAGCCTTGAAGAAGCTGTAAAAACGGCCCTGGAGAATAATCAACAGATTAAGATTCAGCAGTACAATGTGGACATCAGTACCCTCAGAGTGCATCCCTCCCTGGTGGGGAGAAGACCTGTCCTTAGCCTGAACGGCTCCTATGAGCTAGGATGGAGCGACGCTGACATTGAAACACTTTCTTTCACGCCAGGTGCAGAAGGGAATACGGAACTTGGTTTGGATGGATATTCTCAGGATATCATCATCAGTCCAGAACTTAGTATGAATATCTATGATGGGCAAAGTGGAAAGTACAGGCTGGATCAGCTAAAAACAGCAAATGACCTTGCCATCCTTCAGTTACGTCAAACCATAGAACAGACTATTAGCGATGTAAGTAACGCCTACTTACTACTAGCCGAGCAGCAATCCTTAGTCGAGATTACCCATCAAAGCATCACTGTAGGTCAGGAAAGGCTGGTAAGGGTATCAGTAGATGAAAGCTACGGAAACGCTGGAAGCCTTCAGCGCCTACAGGTATCTGTAGACCTGAAATCTGATAGTGCAGGCTTAAGAAGTCAACTGCTAAACTTAACCAATAGTAGGAGAAATCTGAATCGCCTGATGGGAGTAGAGCTCAGCAAGACTTATGAAGTAGATACAGAGGTAGTCGTAAATGAGAAATTGAGTTTGGAAGTACTTTCCACTTCTTTGCTTGAGAATAGTACCCTCCTAAAGCTTAGCCAGCAAAACATTAAACTGGCAGATTTAGATGTGGCATTGAGTAAGGTAGCTTACAGACCCCAACTCCAAGGGTATGTGAATGCCAGCTACGTAAACCTGACTGATGAAGCCAACTTTCTCCAGGCCAACCGTACCCTGGGCCCAAATGTAGGGCTTAGGTTAAACATGACCCTCTTTGACGGAGGAGCCAGAAAGATCAATAAGCAAACGGCCTTACTGACCTATCAGCAAAGAAACCTGGAACGTAAGGACGTAGAAGGAGAGCTGATGAAAGAGCTTCAGAATGCCTTTGCCATCTACCAGAACACCCTGGAATTATTGAGAATCGAAAGAAGTAATCTTCTCTCATTCGAAAAAAATCTGGAGAATATGCAGAACATGCAGGGCTTAGGTCTGGCTACTTATACAGACGTCCGTACAGCCCAGCTGAACCTGAATGCTGCCAGAAATAGAATCAACACCTATCAATTTAACATCAAACAGGCTGAAGTGGCTTTGTATAACCTGTCAGGCCAATTGATAGATGAACAAGACCCATAATATTTTACTTGTATAGTTCCCTTGGGAGGTCATTCTTTATGAGTGGCCTCCTTTTTTTGCTCAAGAATTTCTACCTTCCTCTTACCCACCATGAACTTCTCCTTCCTCCGGAATCCGGGATGAGAGAACTTCTGTCCCTTATCTGAGATGATGGCTACAATTCCATCCATAGATAATTTACTGTGGAGGGCTTCAAAGAATTTCTCCATGCTGATTCCTTTTTTCCCCTCCCAGCCTACTAAGTTGCCATAGGGTAAATCAGTCAAGATGACATCCGCTTTGAAGGTAAACTCCTCATTCATGGGCAGCTGGAATACATTCTGATCAAAAACATGAGTATGAATAGCGGTTCCGAGCTTCTCCCGAAGATTTTCAAGACTGAGGAGTGCCTCTTTGTGAGAATCCTTATCGTATAACTTGACCAGCTCAGTTAATTCTTCTTCTCTCGCCACAAGTCCCTCTTTAGTTAATAAGGCCAGATTCTTACCAGCAAATTCTAAGGCCTCCACATTCACATCAGAGCCATAGATTTCATGTATCCTTTCTCCATAAAAGAACCCAACCACTGTTAGGAGATAAGCCTCACCACACATAGGATCATAAATAGTCAGCTTCTCCCTATGCACATACTGAAGGCAGCGCCCCACTATCTCTATGGCCAACCGTACAGGAAAGGTTGCCAGGCCACTTTTATGGTACAGCACCCGCCCGCTGGCAAAATCCTCATAGTTCTGATTGGGGGCGTACTTGTACTGCATAGGTGTATGATAATTCTCCGAAGTATACATTTTCTATGAGAAAAGGGGAAGGAATTTCCATTCCCTCCCCTACTCTATAGGGAACTATCAAAAGATTACTGAATGATAACCGGAGCGTCC
>JBCBKZ010000327.1:0-6237 GCA_038520955.1 Bacteroidota bacterium
GTATCCAAGCATACAGGAGTATGTAGCCAAAATGGATGAGATTCATCCGTTTCTCTACAAGACTGAATTAAGTCTTGAACCCTTTATTAAGCATGTAAAAGCAAGAATCACGCCTTCAAATAAGGAGGTGTATACCGCCCTTTTACATACACTCCATGAAATGGAAATCCTCATCCAGAAACATCAGGATAACGTTGATGGTTGTGAGCATATTAGGGATTTTATGGGTCCCTTAGCCTCCATACTGGTAAGTGAGAATGAATATGCCATTTTTGCCAAGCCATTTGGTAGGCAGTTCATCTATATGACAGAGAAGGCTATGGAAACTTTCTCTAATCCTGATCTGAGGCCCCATATTGACTCTGATAGTTATGAGTTTGATAAGAAGTGCTTCCATTTAAAAGCGGGAGCCCTCATCCTGAACAGAGTATATGACATAGAGTATGAAATGCTGGAAGAGCAAGCCTATGTCCTACATGATATAGCTAAGGATCTGGATACCTACTTCAAGATGTTTAATCGGAATGACTTCATTGATGTTATTCCATTGAAGCCGCTTAAGCCCCTTAAAAGGGCAGATCTGGATACCTTATTTGAAAATCCGCTAAATGAGAAGCTCTGGATGAGTTATTTCCCACCTGAGGACTTCCTATTCAAAGGAATGGACATAGGGTATATGTATGATGTTACCCGATACTACATAGCCAATGAGATCAACTTAAAGCTTCAGAATGAAAGGATAAAAAACCCCAAGGAGGTGGTGGATTATGTGAATTTCAAGCTAAAGTCTTTCTTTAAGCGCCCAGATCTGGAAGCAGGCTTTTTGAACATCATATTCTCTGATTTCATCCCCAATGGAAATGCGCTTACCCTTACCAATGTCCAAAATTATGACCTCCTGGCCAGATTAGATAATGACCGCTCACAGTATGGCGGAATTTACCATGAGGCGTTTGAAACCCAAAAAGGTGTGGTAGAAAAAGACCTTACCCAAATAGCTTCTCCCTCCATTGGAGAAAAACTATTGCTGGAAAAAGGCATTAAGAGCATCATCCTTTATCCTATTTGTTCAGAAGAAGGAGAGGTCTTATCAGTTTTGGAGATAGGTACTCGTGAGGCTAATGTTCTGCATGTATCTGACCTATTGAAACTGGAAGGTATTCTCCAGACAGTACAGAGAAGAGTAAATACCAATGTTTCGGACCTTGATGGCCAGATCAATAACTACATTCAGAAAGAGTTTACCGCAATACACCCTAGTGTAAAGTGGCGGTTTGAGGAAATCGCGCTTAAGCATCAACTGACTGATAGATTTATTGAAAATTTAGAGGATATGGATATGGTTAATCCTGAAGAGATAGTCTTTAAGGACCTTTATCCATTATATGCTCAGGCAGACATCGTTTCCTCCTCTACCCTGAGAAATAAAGCTATACAGGCTGACCTTTTGGAAAACCTGAAAGCCATAGAGGTACTATTGGATACCTGGAACCACGAAATGGAGTTCCCACTCATGGATGCTTTTCTGACCAAAACACAGGATCAGATAAAGTCAATCAAGGAGCAGTTTAGTTCCAGTGAGGAATCTACCATCATTAACTTCATTTCAGGTCAGATTCACCCTTTCATAAATCAGATGAAGGAGTCTTATCCTTTCCTTACCAAGGAGCCTTATGAAGTTTACAAAAAGAAAATAGATCCGGAACTGGGGATTATCTATAAAAAGCGAAAAGCGTATGAGAATAGTGTGAATCAATTGAATGCTGCCCTTTCAGGGATCATGGATAAGGAGCAAGCCAAGCTTCAGAAGATTCTTCCACACTATTTTGAGAAGTATAATACGGATGGAATAGAGTACAATATGTATCTGGGACAGAGCATTCTCCAGAATGAGAAGTTCACAGACTACCATCTCCAGTCTTTCCGCATCTGGCAGCTCACCAATATGGTAGACATTACCAGACAGGTGGAATGTCTCAAGTCTAAGTTGGAAGTCCCTCTTTCCACGGCACAGCTACTGCTCATCTATAACAGTGAGCTTAGCATCAGGTTTAGAGCCGATGAAAAGCAGTTTGATGTGGACGGTTCTTACAATGTGAGATACGAAATCATCAAGAAGAGAATAGACAAGTCTGTCATTAAAGGTACTAAGGAGCGACTTACTCAGGCAGGAAAGATTGCCATAGTTTATCTTCAGGATGAAGACAAGCAAGAGTACATGCGTTACCTGGAGTACATGGTTTCCAAAGGCTTCATTGAGCCCGAAATAGAAGACCTGGAGCTTGATAAGCTGCAAGGTGCCGAGGGGTTACATGCCCTGAGGGTTACTGTAAAAATGTTATCAAAAGAAAACCAGAGCTGTTAAGGCTCTGGTTTTTTCTTTCTATGTGAGAGGATGAGTTTCTACTCAGGTCTCTGATTCGCATCTTGTTCCTGCCCAGCATTTTCCATCTGCTTCTTTAACTCCTCATTGTACTGGGCTCTTCTCATCTTATTATTTTCCTGACCGTATCTATCTCTGTTTCTAAAGATATCGAAACGAGTCGGTGTTTCTTTTGGCGGCCAATAGTTGTTACCCGTATCAGTATCTGCTGTTTCCAGGAATGGGTCCAGCGTAATTTCCTTCACCACCTTTTCAGTCTTGAAAATCTTGCTTACCTCCTCAGAATTTAGTCGCCATATCTCTGCTGGGATATGCTGAACTTCGGAGGTTCCATCCTCATATTCAAATCTTAGGATCACCGGCATGACCAGTCCCCCCTTATTCTCAAAGGTTACAGAATAGTAGTTGTAGTTGCTTTCCAGCAAGGCTCTCTCTTCTTCAGGAAGGCTTTCTATCAGCTGTGCATATTCCGCTTTATCCAGTAGACTCACTTCAAAAGGATCATACTCATTATAGAAGTCCTTCATACGCGGATCGCGCTCTGTAACGGTTTCCTTAATGGTCTCTTTATTACGGCTATCTCCTATATAAACCGGAGCTGCATCTTCCTGAGCCTTAGCTAATGGCTTCTCTACCTCAGGATTATAACTGTTTACCTGGAACCACTGTACATCCTTGATGGCCATGTCAACATGGTCAGTAGTATAGAACCATCCTCTCCAAAACCAGTCCAAGTCTACTCCGGAAGCATCTTCCATGGTACGGAACAGATCCGCAGGGGTAGGATGCTTAAACATCCATCTCTGGGAGTACTCTTTGAAAGCGTAATCAAACAGCTCTCTTCCCATAACGGTTTCACGGAGAATATTCAAAGCTGTAGCAGGCTTACCATAGGCATTATTCCCGAACTGGAAAATAGATTCAGAGTTGGTCATGATAGGCGTAATATTACTCTTATCGCCTTTCATATAGTCTGCAATTTTGAAGGCAGGCCCTCTTCTGGAAGGATAATCCCTCTCCCATTCTTGTTCAGCCAGATATTGTAGAAAGCTGTTTAGCCCCTCATCCATCCATGTCCATTGACGCTCATCAGAGTTCACGATCATCGGGAAATAGTTATGTCCTACCTCATGAATGATCACACTGATTAAACCATACTTGGTGGCACTGCTGTAAGTACCATCTGGTAAGGGCCTTCTTCCATTAAAGCAAATCATAGGATACTCCATGCCTATTCTGTCTGTGTGCACGGATATGGCTACGGGATATGGATAGTCAAAGGTATGCCTAGAGTACACTTCCAGGGTGTGAGCTACACTTCTGGTAGAATACTTCTCCCATAATGGGTTTCCTTCCTTAGGGTAGAAAGAAGCTGCTATGGTGTTTTTACTACTTTGGCGAACCGCCATCGCATCCCAGATAAATTTACGGGAAGTAGCAAAGGCGAAATCTCTCACATTCTCAGCCTCAAATACCCAGGTTTTGGTTTTATCCAGCTTCTTGGTCTTCTCAGCCTCACGCGCCTCTTCTTCTGTTACAATCAGTACTGGTGTTTCATACTCAGTCTGGGCTTTCTCCCAACGCTCTCTCTGCTCAGCTGTCAGAACAGACTTGGGATTCTGTAATACCCCAGTAGAACCTACAATATGGTCTTCAGGTACCGTCAGACTTACTTTATAGTCTCCAAATGGAAGCGTAAACTCTCCTCTTCCCAGGAACTGTTTATTCTGCCATCCTTCCACCTCATTATACACACACATTCTGGGAAAGAACTGTGCAATAGTATAAACGTAGTTATCATCCTCAGCGAAATACTCCATCCCTGATCTTCCGCCATATTTGATTCTATCATTGATGTTGTACCACCACTTGATCTGAAATGAGAAAGAATCTCCCTGCTTTAATGGCTTGGGAAGATCTACCCGCATCATGGTTTTGTTTATGGCTACGGAAAGCGGATTCCCATCTGTGTCTTTCACATAGTCCAGCTTAAATCCTCCATCAAAGGAAGAATGGAGGCCTTTCAGCTGAGAAAAAGACACCTGATCAGATAAGGATCCCGTTTTGATTTTCTTGGTGTCTGAATCTTCAGCCCTCATATTTTGGTCCAACTGCAACCAAAGATAGGTGAGGACGTCTGGAGAATAGTTGTGGTAAGTAATCGTCTCTTCCCCGTAGATTTTTTGATTCTCATCATCCAGGGTGATGTCCATGACATAGTCAGCCTTTTGCTGCCAGTATTCATGACCTGGAGCCCCAGCTGCATTTCTGTACACATTAGGAGTGGGTAGCTCCTGCTTCAACTGTCTGAACTTATTCAGATTGATGTTTTCCTGCCCCATTACCACAGTAATCCCTCCCGCAAACAGGAAAAGAATAAGGGTGGCAAGACATTTAAGTTGTTTGTCCATGTTACCAAAAGATTGAAGATTGAATTAGGGTAAGGGCAATTCCTGCAGCTGCTCCAGAAAGGAGAACATTCCAGTCTCTATGAGGAGCTTTCAGGCCCTTAATTACGGCATATGAAATAACATAAATTATAGCTACAATCATAAGCTGGCCTATTTCCAGGCCCAGGTTAAAGGAGAGCAAAGGAGTAAAGATATTCTCCTCCTGCCCTAATAAGCTTTTCAAGTAATTAGAGAAGCCCATTCCATGAATAAGGCCGAAAAACAGCGCAATCGCATAGTTGCGATACATCTGTGCCTTAGAAAAAACCTTATCTCTGTTAATAAAGTTTGTTATGGCTGTAATTAAGATGGTAATCGGAATCAGAAATTCTACCAAATCTGAGTTAATAGGAAGAATGTCCAAGGTGGCAAGGGCCAGTGTAAGGGAATGGCCTAAGGTAAAAGCTGTTACCAGAACCAGAATATTCTTCCACTGCGTAACAGGGTAGCTCGCACATAAGGCGATGAGAAAAACAATATGGTCGTAGGCTTGGGGGTCAGAAATATGTTGAAACCCCATTTCCAAAAAGAGCTGAAACTTGGACATGAATTTCTTTAGGTATTATTTTGACCAAAGGTAAGAGTTTTCGTATAAGGAAGTACAGTAGCCGCAATTAACTTATGACACATCTTCTAATTTCCATTTACCTGACAGGAATACTTTCTGCATTCCAGCCTAAAGCTTCTATCCCGGAGTCTTTTAACCCCCAAATTGAATCACATCCTTTTTATGTGAGCATCTGCCAGATTGACTATAATGGGGAAAATCAAAGCCTGGAAATATCCCTGAAGATCTTCATAGACGATATAGAAGAAATCATGGAGAAAGAAGGGGTAGGTAGATTGTACCTGGGAGAAGTAAGAGAGAATAAAGAATCCGATAAATATATCTCCCGCTATCTGGCCCAGCAGTTTAAGATTAAGGTAGACGGACAGGAAAAGCCTCTGGAATACCTGGGAAAGGAAACAGATGTAGATGCTATCTGGTGTTATATGGAAGGGGTTGGCGTTTCTCCTTTCTCAAGTGTGGAAATACGGAATAGCATCTTCATGGAACATATAGAATCACAGGTAAATATAGTCCATGTCAAGCAGGCAGGTACTGAAAAAAGCCTGATGTTCAATAAAGATAAACGGACGGGTGTACTTGAGTTTGACTAAAGGAGATTCTCCTGATAGGTGTCTAACCACTTTAACTCCTGACTGACAGAGAGGTACCATGATACCAAACATCCCACAAGCAGCAGGGCCACCATAAAAATAGCCGGGAATAAAAAGGGATCAAAAATATTACTGGTTGAGTCATACCAAATCAGCATAAACTCCAATAGTAAAAGGTTTACCGCCCAGGAACGGCTTAGTTTGATCTTACTTTGATTCTCAGCAAGTTTCAAAGCTAAGGAA
>JBCBKZ010000328.1:0-6229 GCA_038520955.1 Bacteroidota bacterium
GGAGGGAATGGAAATTCCTTCCCCTTTTCTCATAGAAAATGTATACTTCGGAGAATTATCATAAGATTACTGAATGATAACCGGAGCGTCCTCCACAATTTTCCAGCTTCCTTTATCATCCTGGACCAGGGTTAGCAGGGACATCGTAGACATCTTTTCTCCGACAGATTTCACTTTTACACTAGCTGTACTTCCGTTAATCAGGAATTCATGAAAGTCCAGCTTACGCTTGTCTCCCCCAAATTCCTTAGCAGCTATTTTTTGCAAATAGACGCTTCTGGGGAGCACTGCCACTTCTGAGCTTCCGAAAAGTCTGTTCATGACCACCCGATAATGCGTATCCAAAACAGCTTCCAATGCTTCCACGTTTTGTTGATCTCCTGCCTGCATGAAGTCGGCAATCACTTGCTTAATGGCTTTTTCTTCAGACTGTTGTGCCTGTGTATAAGCAGCTGAAGCTATCATGAGAATGAGAAACACACTTAATACTTTCATAAGATTTGGTTTTTGAGAGTTAACTATTGACGAAAATGATTTATCAACAATTGATATATCAACATATAGAGTAAAATTTTTATTCCAGATTCTTCTGAATTCTTTGTAATAATTGAATGAGCGTTCCTTGCTCAGCCATTGAAATACCTACCACGCTTTGTTCTCTTAGTTGTTTCACTAATTCCATGTTCTTATTGACAAAGGCCTCTCCTTCCTTACTAAGTTTCACCTCATATTGCCGTCTGGAAGTAGGAATGGGGGCTCTTTCTATCAGTCCTTTTTTACTTAACAAATCCATGGTCCTCGTTATGGAAGCAGGATCCCTCACTGAAAAGTCTGCCAAAGCTCTCTGAGAAAGGGGGGCCTGTTCCTGGATAATTTTTAAGAGAACCCATTGATCTATAGTAATGCCTAAGCCATGCTTATCAAAAGCCCTCTGTCCATGCTGTTTAGCAATCTTGTTCGTCTTTTCTATCTGGAATACCACCAGATCATTTATATTTTTTGGATTCATTGATATATCAACTATACGCAAGTATACACATAAAGTTGATATATCAATAATTAAATTTTGGATTTCTTATTCCACCCTTTTTACCCTGCAATAAAATAGATGGTAAACTAACCTAATCCTTAAGCTACCAGTGTGATCCTTTCTGGATCATTCTTCAAAATAACTGGGAAGCTAAATAATGGAACCTCTTCAAGGTTCTAATCCGTGAATCTTGAAGAGATTCCATTATTATTAGTTATTTCAGGATATACAATTGACCCCGAAGGGAGTCATACTAGTACATGGCTCTTAAAAATTCTATAGTACTATAATTTTCTGGTTATTATCCATGAAATGAAGTATTTAATTCTCCTCGTCTTAGGATGAGCTGTTAGGTTCAGATCATGATCTGAACCGACAATCTTTGATGCAGGGAAATGGCTTACAGCAAGAAAAATGTAGCACCACCAAAAATTCTTTTGATCACTCATCCTAAAAAAGAAAGCAGGAAGATGAATCCTCACCTTCCTGCCTTTATGTTTTCTCTAAAGTGAGAGTTACTCTCTCTAATTAGAATCCGTAGGTAATCCCTACAGCTGAGTAAGTCTGTACACTTGGTGGATACTCAAATTTGGCATCTCTCAGTCCAAAGGTAAATCCTACTCCCACACCCTTCCATACATCAGCTATGTTCAGGGAGTTGATCCAGGTGTAGTTGAAGAGGGTTTCCTCTCCTGCTTGCTCTACTCCAGCGTCATCTATGAAGGTTACGTCGTACTTCGTGCCAGAATATGGGATAAATGAACTTAGATTAGATGACCAAACGATTCCCAAAGGGAACTCCTTTTGGTAAGTAGCTTTCAACTTCAAACCCAGGTCGTTCTGGCTTTCAACTCCATCCACTCCTGAGAAGGCGAAGTTCATGGTTAACGGATGAACCACTACTACCAAATTAGGAATAGCAGAAGGGGTCCAGGTAGCTCCTACCCCTATGTCCAATGTTCCTGGCTCAAGAAAGTTAAAGATGGAAGTGTTAAGGTCGCCTAAAGCGGATAAGGCTATATCTTTGTTCAGACGATATCCATACAGAGAGGATAGGATCAGTACATCTACGTTTCTATCTGCCAGAAAGCCTGTTCCCTCATCATCATCTTCTGTGTTATTATCCAGTCCCTGCCAACTTAGGTTAGCAGTAAGAGTGTTTCTCCAGAAACTTTTCTCCTTGATATTATTAGCGAAGGCATTCACACCCAGGTTAAGGATAGAAGAAGAGCTATTGGGATTCGCATTAGCTTGCCAGTTGTTTGAGTTACCAAAGTTCAATCCTATTAAACCACTCAGGCCAGTCTGCCATGGAGTAAGGACCTCGATTTGCTTAGCAAGTTCAGCAATATCTCCATTAAAGGCGTCTGCTTCTGCTTGCTTTTCCTTCTGTTGTGCTTCCAGCTCAGCTTTTTTCGTCTTTAGCTCATCAATGGTCTGGGCTTGAAGACTTACTCCGCTTAGAAACAAGATTAAAAATAGAGTTAAATAATTTTTCATCGCTTCTTAGAATAAATTGTTGTCAGGCTATTGTTCTATTATGGTTTGACATATCCGTATTTCTACGGTTTTGGGTAGAGTGCTCTGACATGTGGGAAGTATGAATTTGATTGAATTTTGTTATTAAGGGTTACACTTCCTTGAACGCAATCACTCTACACAGATTTTTAGACAAAAAGATGTCTAAAAAGTAACTCTTCAACCATAAATTCCGCCCAAGGTACTAAAAAGGAGGGAATTGATTGTAGTGGAGTTTTTAGAAATGTGATCAATTTGACAAGTCGAACTACCCAAAATGTCAGGAGGGCACTTTCAAGGGATAACTCACTGTCCTTCAAGGGCAAAGAGGGTCATGGTAAAATCCAGTAGCTCCTGCCCCCCTCTCTTACCATGACCAGGAATCACTACTTCAACTTTCGGATATTTTTCTTTGACTTTTTTGACAGTATTAGTCCATTCTGCCTCATTTGCATCTCCAGTAAATCCTTTCCCCGCTCCCACAGACTTTACCAGACACCCTCCAAACATCACCTTCTCAGAAGGAATATAGCCTATGACATTATCCCGTGTATGCCCCTCACCTGGATGCCAGATTTTTACCTTCCCTTCAAATAGCTCCATATATCCTTCGAAGGCATTCTGGGGAATGATGCTCCCATCTTTCTCCGCCAGCTCACAGGTAAGCTGATTGGC
Source organism: Bacteroidota bacterium (assembly GCA_038520955.1). GTDB lineage: Bacteria > Bacteroidota > Bacteroidia > J057 > J057 > JBCBKZ01. The sequence goes on from JBCBKZ010000328.1 coordinate 3,224, forward strand.
ATAACTCTTTGCCCCCCGATCATGGAAAGCCCCCAGGCCTCCCAAACAGTCATTATGAAAATGGCCGGGAACTACCGCTACCACCTTGCTGTCAAGCGTCTCCTCTATCCAGTCAATTAGTTCCACACTTACAGAATCATCTGTGGGTGTATCAAATACCACTACCCTTTTCTTATTTCTATAGAGGAGACCGTTACAGCCTATCAGTCTCCCCATATAAGGCAAGTAAGACACATGCATAAAGGCATGATTGGAAAGGGGAATGATTTTTAGTCTGGGAGATTCATAGACTACCTCCTTTAGTCTGGCATGAAAAGGGGGAATACAACTCTGCATGATAAAGGCAGAGATAAGTAAGATAAGGCAAGTACTGATTTTCATGTTTGGTTAAGTAGATAAGGGTTGGATAAGTTCCGCATCATCATTTCTGACATTCCCTACCCTGCTGGAAACTGGGTGGGTCGTCATAAGCGTCTCATCATAGGGGACAAGGAGTTTTAGCAGGAGTTCGATCTCCATCGAGGGATCCAGCCAGTCATCCACTAAATTTTCCGGGAGTATAACAGGCATCCTGTCATGTATGGGTGCCATGAGGGGATTAGGACTAGTGGTAATTACGGAGAACGTCTCTAGCCACTTTCCTTCAGGACTTTTCCAGTAAGAATAGATTCCCGCCATGTAAAATCTCTCATGAGCATTCAGGCTGATCCACATGGGCTGCTTTCCCTTTTCTAATTTTTGCCATTCATAGAATCCGTCTGCTAGTACCAAACACCTTCTTTTCTGAAAAGATTCTTTATAGGAGGGCTTCTGATGTATAGTTTCACCCCTGGCATTGATCATGCGATAAGCCATCTTAGGATCCCTGGCCCAATGAGGTAACAGGCCCCATTTATAGAAATGTATTTTCCTATCTGTGTCATGTTGGGGAATGACAGGACAGTACTGGCTGGGAGCTATATTATAGCGCGGTCCTAGCTGAACGTGTTCATGGGCACTTTCAGCTACCTCCACGGCATCTATTTCACTGGTTAAGGTATATCTTCCACACATGCTCACCTATATTTTATCTCTATCCTAAGGGGTCTTTTCAAATCATCCTCCTGTATTATTTCTTCTATTAAGAGAATGGAAGATCTCCCTTCCCTGGCTAATTCTTTTACTATTTCTCTTTCCTCTACCACCTAATCTTTCCAGTCCTAAGGGAAACGGGATCTGGCTGCAACTGAAGAACAAATACTGGAACATTTTTCTCTCTTTTCTAACAATTCTATCATGCAGGATAAAATCTCTTTCCGTTTCATTCGTCCTTTATACTTGTACAGAGACATTATTCTCTAACGAAACAGGATATTTTGCGTATATGTATGTCTGAGTCCGACATTCTTTCCAGTCAAATATAGTTTTTCTGCTATTTTGGCAGTAACTTTCATGAGGAATAAGTTTTGCACTCCTACTTAAAGATACGCAACATTTAAATACCGTAACGGGTTAGTCTTCAAACGTATCCCGATTAAAATTAGCTAACCATTCTTGTGAGCAGAAATTTGTATGGCAGAGTTTAATACCAACGACAAAAAGAGAAATCCAAAAAATAACAACAACATCTATTGGATTTACGTGGTCGTACTTGCCTTCTTCATTATTGGATCCCTGTTAATAGGTGGAAATGACAACAAGCAGGAAATCACCTTCAGTGAGTTCAGTAAAATGTGGGAGGACGGAAAAGTCAAGGAAGTTGTTGTCATAAATGGAACCGAAGTAGATATTGTTCTCCAGAATTCAGGGTCGCAATCCTCTGATTCAGCTCCTCAATATTTTTTCAAAGTTAGTTCCGCTGATACTTTTCAGGAGTATCTGATTACGAATAATATCCCCTTCAAGGTTAAAGAACGTACTGACTACGGCAGCATATTTAACATATTGCTCCCCATAGCTGTATTAATAGCCCTATGGTTCTTCTTCATGAGAAGAGTAGGCGGCGGCGGTGCTGGCGGGCAGATATTTAACATTGGAAAAAGTAGAGCTAATCTTTACGATAAAGAGAATAAGGTTAATGTAACCTTTAATGATGTTGCTGGTCTGGAAGAAGCTAAAGAAGAGGTTCAGGAAGTAGTAGAATTTCTGAAGAATTCTCAGAAGTTTACTAAGCTGGGTGGACATATTCCTAAGGGTGTGCTACTGGTAGGCCCTCCCGGAACAGGGAAAACCCTTCTGGCAAAAGCTGTAGCTGGTGAAGCCAAAGTTCCTTTCTTCTCTCTGAGTGGATCAGACTTCGTGGAGATGTTTGTAGGGGTGGGTGCAGCCAGAGTAAGAGACCTCTTCAAGCAGGCTAAGGAGAAAGCACCTTGTATCATCTTCATAGATGAAATAGACGCTGTAGGAAGAAGCCGTGGCAGAATGAATGTTACTGGTGGAAATGATGAGCGTGAGAATACCCTGAACCAGCTTCTGGTAGAAATGGATGGATTCGGTAGTGATACCGGCGTTATCATCATGGCCGCGACTAACAGACCTGATGTACTGGATCCAGCTCTCCTTCGTGCAGGAAGATTTGACAGACAGATAGGGGTTGACAGACCTGATATCAAAGGGAGAGAAGCCATTTTCAGTGTTCACCTGAATAAGATCACTCTCTCAGAGGAAGTAGATGTCATAAAACTGGCTTCCCAAACACCTGGATTTGTAGGTGCAGACATTATGAACGTATGTAATGAAGCTGCCCTCATAGCTGCCAGAAAGAATAAGGAGGCGGTAGATATGGAAGACTTCCAGGATGCCATAGACAGGGTAATTGGAGGGCTGGAGAAAAAGAGCAAAATCATCTCTCCTGAAGAGAAAAAGATAGTAGCCTATCATGAGGCCGGACACGCAGTAGCAGGTTGGTTCCTGAAGCATGCACATCCGCTCGTGAAGGTATCCATTGTTCCCAGAGGATTGGCAGCATTAGGATATGCCCAGTACCTACCTAAGGAGCAATACCTGCATACCTACAATGAGATTATA
>JBCBKZ010000329.1:0-6203 GCA_038520955.1 Bacteroidota bacterium
ATGCATAATGGAAAAGCCTAGATTTCGGCAGGAATTTTCAAGCTTTTCTTTGTTTGAAAGTGCTTCAAAAATCGTTTTGGCTTCCAAACTCATCTCTTCACATTTTGCACACTCCCTTATCATCATATTGGCCCATCCCCAATCATTGAGAATCTGCCCCAAGTTCTCCTGATCATTTTTCCTCTTCCAGTATTCATAGCTTTCCTCAAAAATAGGAATCGCTTTCTCCGGTACAGGAATGTAGAAATACAAGAACGCTAGTACCTGAAGGACCTTTAGCTTTTCCGGGTAAAGATTTTCCGGAACAGTCTTACTTGTGATAGTTTCTAATAGATTTATTCCTTCCATTACCATGCCTTTTGCACCTAAAAATACCCTGAGAGCCTTCCCCAGATCATATGCCATCTGCATTTCTTCTAACTCAAGTGCATAGCTTATGGCAGTCCTAAAATTTGGCAGCTCTTTGTAAAACTGATCTGACCATTCAGCATCTTGGGGACCAGAAAGTTCTTTAGCACCTTTCTGAGCCAAAGAAGTGAAATACTTGATGTGATTTCTTTTGAGAGAATCCAGTCTCTGACTCTCTTCCAGCTGTTCCAGTCCAAACTCCTTAATGAGTTCCAATAAGGTAAACCTTTGTTGGCCACCTGCATCTATTGAAACCACCAGGCTATTATCTATCAAGACCGTGAGGTCATCCAGAAGATCAAACTCATCCTCAATCCCCTCGCATACCTCCTGAATGGATTCCATATTACAGCCTCCCACAAATATGGATAGCTGGCTTAACAGATTTTTCTCTTCAACTGTGAGAAGATCATAGCTCCAGGAAATGGTATTTCGTAAGGTTCTATGCCTATCCGCAAACTTTCTATTTCCTTTTAAGATATCCAGGGGGTTGGCCAGTTTAGGAAGCAGCTCCTCTACACTAAATAACTTCACTCTGGCAGCTGCTAGTTCTATAGCTAAGGGTAAGCCATCCAGCTTCTCACAAATACTACTGACTATGCCCAGGTTTTGGTCATTAGCAGCTATCTTTTTTCCATAAGAAGAGGCGCGATCCATGAATAAGGCGACAGATGGGTAAGCAGCTAGCTTTTCCTTTGTATGAGATCCGTTTCCATTTCCTGAAGGTAAGAGTAGTGGAGGCAACTTATACTCATATTCGCCCTCTGCATTTAGACAAATTCTACTGCTTACCATGATGTGGAGATTCTCACATTTTGCCAATAATTCCTCAATGAGAGATACTGCTCCTACTATCTGCTCAAAGTTATCCAGCACCATCAACATAGACTTGTCTCCGATAAAATCTACTAATACTTCTTCCATTGACCTGACGGGATCTTCCTTCAGCTTCAGGGCTTTGGCCATTTCAAAGGGGACTATTTCTACTTCACGCACGGAAGCAAGCGGTATCCACTGAACCCCATCTGAGAAAAAGTTGGACAAGGCTTCAGCTACTTTAATGGACGTACGGGTTTTCCCTGTCCCACCAGGACCCGTTAGGGTGATCAGTCTATGACTCTTAACCAGCTCAGTTAACTCTTCCAGCTCATTTGTCCTTCCAAAGAACTTAGTGAGCGGCTTAGGAAGATTTGTAGCTTTAGCAGAAAATACTTTGCCCTTGCCTGATAACGCTTCTGCCTTAGGAACAAGAATTCCCTCATTCGCATTCGCAAATATTCGGAAAGGCCGCTCGACATTTTTTAGCGAGAATAAGCCCATGTCCACAAATGAAAAGCTGCTTTGATTCTTTACAGCTTCATGGGTAATGTCAGAAATCAGTATGCTATCTGGAATGGCAAATGATTCTATGCGGGAAGCCAGGTTAACTGCATCTCCGAAGATCCCATCCTCCTCCAGCAGGATTTCTCCTGTGTGCATGCCTATTCTCAGGGGGACTTCGATGGGTTCCTTCAGGGCTCGCTGAATCTCAATGGCACAACTAAGGGCGTTCAAAGCCGAAGTGAAGATACTTACTGTTCCGTCTCCAAAGTACTGGATGATTCTTCCCTCAAACTGATCGTGGTAGGCTTGTAAAACTTCGCGGTGTCTGTCCCGTTTGACCTTGGCCAACTTCTCGTCTTTCTGCATGAGGGCAGTATATCCCACCATATCCGTAAACATGACGGTGGCCAGTATGCGCGTACCAGGTTGGTGGGTGGACATAAGAGTAAGACAAGATGGTCTCCTGAAAAGTTCGCTAAAAGTTAGAAATAAGATATCGTATTATCCAGACCGGGGAAGGAGATTCTTGGTATCCTTTCGAGAAATAACTCATTGGACTAACAACAAAAAAGAGTCTAACGACATTCATTAATTAGGAAGGAATCATTGGGATCTTTGTCAACAGAAAGAAAAAAATCCTACAGCAAAATAAGCTGAAATTTTTCAGCATTTTTATTTGATTTTATCCTCAAAATGGTACTACATTTGCATCCACCTAATAAAATTCCTCCTTAGCTCAGTTGGTTAGAGCGGTTGACTGTTAATCAATAGGTCCTTGGTTCGAGTCCAAGAGGGGGAGCAAAAATCACCGGCATTCTTTACAGGATGTCGGTTTTTTTATGGTCTTACATGAAATATCACATCTATATTCTCTACTCAGAAAAGTCTGATAAGTATTATGTGGGGCAAACTTATGACGTCCAGAAACGGCTTCATGACCATAACTCTGGAGAAAGGCCCAATCAGAAGAGTAAATATACCTTCAAACATAGGCCGTGGGTGTTAAAAGCTTCTTTTGAGGTTAGAGGAGGGAGATCTAATGCTATGAAAGTGGAGCAATATATCAAGAGACAGAAAAGTAGGGCTTTTATCGAAAAATTATTGGAGATAAAGGATGATCCAGCCTCCTTAGCCCAGTTGATTGGAGTCCCGATATGATCGGGATTAATCAATAGGTCCTTGGTTCGAGTCCAAGAGGGGGAGCAAAAAATCACCGGCATTCTTTACAGGATGCCGGTTTTTTTATGGTCTTACATGAACTTTCCGCCATCCCCAAAAGCCATAAAATTTCGTAGAGTTTTTTCTCCATTTCAGGGATAAAATGAATAAGTTCAAAAATAAATACCGTATCTCATCAGCTAGAGCAGCTTTCTGGGATTATGGATGGAACGGAGTCTATTTCGTTACTATCTGCACTAAGAGTATGGAAGCCCATTTTGGTCGGATAGTAGATGAAAGAATGATTTTATCAGAGATTGGGCAGATTGCCCAAAACTGTTGGCTGGCTATCCCCGATCATTTTCCCTTCGTGAAGTTAGATGTCCATGTCATTATGCCAAATCATGTACATGGTATCATTATCATTGATAAGGCAGATCTACAGAGGAATGATATTGTGGAAAATGAAAATCAACCGTCCCATGTAGAGACGCAAAATTTTGCGTCTCTACAGAATCACACGTCTCTACCCAAAAATAAATTTGGCCCGCAATCCCGGAATCTGCCATCAATCATCAGGGGATTTAAAACTGGGGTAACTAAACATGCTAGAACTATCTTACCACAATTTTTCTGGCAAGCACGATATCATGACCACATAATTCGAAATGATGAATCCTGGGATCACATAGCTAATTATATAGTCAACAACCCTGCTAACTGGGAAAAAGATAAATTCTATATTTAACTGAAATCTTCCCATACTAACAGCCTTCTCCAAAGATCCATATCCCTTTTTTAATATTCTTAGGAAACCATTCTCCCGGTATTTGCATCTAGCTAGTACACATCCTAAATATCGTATCTTCATACAAACCGCCTTCGCTATGAAAGCACTTTATATTCAACTATCCATCCTTATCTGTCTGGGTTACCAGATGAGTTTCTGTCAGGAACTAAGCTCACCCGACCAACTCCTAACAGAAATGACTACCGAAAAAGGCATCATAGGGATTACGGCTGCCTATTCTACCAATGGAGAAAAAGTCTGGGAAGGAGCTGAAGGATATGCTTGCAAAGAGGGAGAAATCCCTTTCTCCGGGGATATACTTACCAGGATTGCTTCTATTGCTAAGCCTATGACTGCGGTAGCTGCCATGATGCTGGTAGAAGAAGGAAAACTGGAACTGGATGCGCCTATCAGCAACTATCTTCCGGGCTTTCCTCAGCAGGGAGAAACGCCCATTACCGTTAAGCATTTGCTGGGCCATACTTCTGGTATCCCCCAATATCAGTCTGGAAAGGAAGCCCAGAATAAAACGCATTATAGCAGCCTCCAAGAGGCTATGACTATTTTTCAGGATAGACCCTTGCTCTTTGAACCTGGATCTGACTTTTTCTATACTACCTATGGATACGTGGTCTTGGGGAGGATACTAGAGGTAGCTTCCGGCCTTAGCTATGAAGAACTCATGCAAAGCAGGATTTGGGATAAGGCTGAGATGAAAAATACAGGGATAGAAAACATAGGAATATCTTATGAGAATAAATCTTGTCTGTACCACAAGGACAAGAAGAAAGCCAAAGAAAGTAAGCAAAATGACCTCAGTAACCGTATCCCAGGCGGAGGGTTCTATTCTACTTTGGAAGACGTGATGAAATTTGGGAATGCCTTACTTGAGGGGAAGTTCATTTCTGATAGCATGATTCAGGAAATGACCACCAATCAAAACGCAAAGAAAGAGGGCAATCCTTATGGGCTAGGATGGTTCTTGTATGCGCCTGCCCCTAATGAGAACCTGGTCATAGGCCACTCTGGTGAACAAACTGGGGTCTCTGCTCAACTCATGATTCTCCCAAAATCCAAAACTGTAGTAGTGGTATTAGCTAATACATCTGGAGCATGGAAAGAGGTTGTTGGTCTATCTTCTCAACTCATACAGATTTCTGAGGTAGGACGTAAGCAAGAGAATTAGAGGACTCACAGAACTTTCTATCCTTCTTTTCCTGTCTTTTTCCTACCTGTCGTTTTATCCAGCGACAAGTTTCCTATCTTTGCCCAAAATATTTCATCACGTAGATTAGATAGACTTATGAGTTTGGTAGTTGTTGGGACGATGGCTTTTGATGCCATAGAAACACCTTTTGGAAAGACAGATAAAATCTTGGGAGGTGCTGCCACCTATGCAGGCCTTGCTGCTTCTTATTTCATAAAACCCGTAAATGCCATTTCAGTAGTAGGCTATGACTTCGAGCAGGAAATCATAGACATGCTGAAGTCTCACGGTGTGAGCATGGAGGGAGTAGAAATCCGTCAGGATGAGAAGTCCTTCTTCTGGGCGGGGAAGTATCATACTGACATGAATACGCGTGACACTCTGGCCACAGACCTAAATGTACTAGCTACATTCAATCCACAGGTACCTAAAAGCTACCAGGATTCTGAGTTTCTTTTCTTAGGAAACCTCACGCCCGATATCCAAATCCAGGTTATAGAGCAAATGGAGAACAGGCCTAAACTCATAGGGCTGGACACCATGAACTTCTGGATGGATACGGCCATGGACAGGCTGAAAGTGGCCCTCGGAATGATAGACGTACTCCTAATCAACGACGAGGAAGCCCGCCAGCTTTCAGAAGAATATTCTCTCAGAAAAGCGGCCCGCAAGATCATGGATATGGGACCCAAGTTCCTGGTCATCAAAAAAGGGGAACACGGCGCCCTACTATTCCATAAAGATGAGCTATTCTCCGCTCCTGGTCTTCCATTGGAAGAAGTCTTCGACCCTACTGGCGCTGGAGACACGTTTGCCGGTGGATTTATGGGTTATATGGCTTCTTGTGGAGAGGTAAGCTTTGACAGCATGAAAAGAGCCATCATCTTCGGATCTGCCCTGGCCAGCTTCTGCGTGGAAAAATTCGGCCCGGAAAGACTACAGAACCTTTCTAAAGATGAGATAGACGCCAGGGTAAGCGAATTTGTTGCACTGGCCAACTTCAACATTCCTTCCAGAGAAATTCTGGACATGATGGACCAGAGCGCCTAGTTCATTCAGTAATATCTCGTAAAAATTTCCTTGTAGAGGCAGCATGCATGCTGTCTCTACCTGTTTATTGCCGTTTGGGATTTTGGGGACTAGCTTAGAAACCCTTCCCCCTCTACCCCGTTACCCTCGAAATGGCAACAACCCTGCAATCCTAATAAGTAATTGGCCAGCAGGGCATCCCTTTTTTAAGGGGATGTAAGCTTGTGTGAAGGGGTTGAGTTACCCACCTTGGAAACCCTTCGGCAGTTGAAACAGCCGCTACATTTG
>JBCBKZ010000032.1:0-15896 GCA_038520955.1 Bacteroidota bacterium
ACCATTTGAACCCTTATACAAGAAGAATAGAGTCCTACCAGAGTCTTGTTCATATGCCTAATTTATTCGAGAAAAACGAAATTAGATTAGGTATACAAGTAAATGGCAAAATGGTAAACCTGAACGTTAAAGTGGAAGATAAACATGTTTACCTGACAAGAGTCCCATTTGACATCTTAGGAGATCGAACTAGAAACCCAGAATTCAAAATTGAATACTCAAGGAATTACCCTGTGTACAGATGAAAACAGAGGCTCCTACTCCTTCACAAACTTCCTGCTACTTATTCTCCCATCTGATTCAATTCTTACCGTATACACGCCTTCAGGATATCTACTGACAGGTAAGTCTATCTCAGATACCAGCTCTATCTCTCTTTTAATGAGGGCTTGGCCAAGAGAATTCAGTACGGTAATGGTTGCCTTAGGAAGCATCTTCCCAAACTCCAGACTTACTTGCTGACTGGCTGGATTAGGATAGAGTTTCAGATTATCACTGGTGAGCAGCTCATCATTGCTGACGGTGATATTGGATACTTTGGCTAACAGCCATGCCTCAGGATCAAAGCGGAGAGATTCTGCCTGAAAGTCTATGTTTACCGCAAAGGTTTGACGCTTTTGAGTATGGTTGAGTCTCAGTACGGTATCCTCAGCGGCCCATACGGCCCGTATGGGGACAGGCATTTCAAAGAAGTCCACACTCGGATGTGAAGTAATTTGATAGAGGGTAATGTATAAGGTAGAGCCATCCTGGTTCCAAATGACTTCATAAGTTGGGTATCCCTCTCCGTACACCCAGTCGGCAAAGAACTCGGTCAGGTCCATACCGCTGGCTTCTTCCAAATGTCTTTGTAAGTCTGGGGTCTTGGCATAGCCAAAATTCAACTTGGGGTCTTTGAGAAAATTCCTACAGGCCTGGAAGAATACATCATCTCCTACTACCCACCTTAGCATGTGTAGCACAAAGCCTGCTTTTCGGTATGAAAGTCGTCCGTTGAAGATTCGGAAGACATTGGTAGTATCATAGACATAGACGGAGCCGCCATCCTGTTGGGTAACGAAATCTATGGTAGACTGCTTCCAGAAGTCAAAGTTGGTTTCTGAGAAGATAAACTCATCTGTGAGTGCTGCAAGGTAGGTGGCAAAACCTTCATTCAGCCAGATGTCTTGCCAGCTTCCACAAGTAACCTGATTCCCAAACCACTGATGGGCCAACTCATGCGCAATAAGTCCATTGGTATAATCGCCCATGGAACTCATGGTTTGGTGCTCCATGCCACCGGGTCTGCTAAAGGACGCATGCCCATACTTTTCCTCTACAAATGGATATTCTCCAAAAAGAGAATCAAACAACTGTATCATGGGAACGGTCTTGTCCGTCTGCACTTTCACATTGGGGAACTGATTTTTGTAAACCCAATTCAGAATGGGCACAGTCTTATTTCTCAAGGGAAGAAAAGCCTCATCCTCATACCTTTCATATTCTGCTATGGCGAAAGAGATCAGGTAAGCTGTCAGCGGATATCTGTGTTTCCAGTGAAAGAGGGTATTGCCATTTCCTAACTCCTCTTCCTTTACCAGCAATCCATTAGAGGCAGCATGATAAGGCTGAGGTGTTTCAATGATGACATCTATGGAGTCTATTTTATCATTCAGGCTTTGCTTACAAGGCCACCATTCCTTGGCGCCATAAGGCTCTGACAGCGTCCACAGGACGGGATCTCCTGCGTAGGTATCCTGCACAAATGAGCCAAAGCCTGTATTTGAGGGTTCACCCTGATAAGTGATACTGACAGAATCCATACTTCCGGCAGTGAGATTGGTTCCTAAATCTACCCTAAGAATATCTCCCCCTTCCTGCTCAAAATTTACCGTATTTCCTCTGAAGACGATCTCATCTACCTGCATATCTGTATTCAAGTCAAAATAGACCACAGGTAGTTGATCACGAATAACCTTGAAATAGGTAGTTACGGTTCCCTGAATATAATATTGGTTTGGGTCCAGCTTCCACTCCAGTCTGTGGTAGGTAATGTCATAGTCCGTTCTCCAGGGATCATTATTAGTTCCCCTCGTTCCGAACGTATGTATGTGTGGGCGCATTTCATGATGGGCGATCTTACAGATTTCATCATGCTGGAACTGAGCCTTTGCGCCAAACGGAAGAATCACAAAACCTATAATCAGAATGAGGAGGGGAAACTTATTCATATAAGGGTAACGTAATAGGATCACATTAACATCTAATGTGCAACTACGCACTTTACCCTAAAGGGATGAAGTGAGTTTAGGAGAATTTACTTCATTCCTAAAAAATGAGTCAATCGAGACTGGAGTTTTATCGGACAGGAGTCCGAATTTAAGCCTTCGAACGCCGGATAGACCCCGGCTGACCCATAATCTCAATAGGCCTACCGGGGTGATACAACTGTAGGCTACTCGTATCTCAATGCTTTGACCGGATTCTGATTAGCCACCTTCAGAGTATGATACATCATGGTCAGCCATGCTACCCCCAGACATACCATGATGGAGAATACAAAAGTCAACCAGGAAATGTCCATTTTATAGGTGAAGTCTTCTAACCAGAGGTTAATACTTATATACGCTATGGGAACAGCAAATAATAGTGAAAGCACCACCCACTTCAATAAATCCCTGCTAAGAAGTACAAGCAGGTTATTCAGGTTAGCGCCTAGAATCTTCCTGATCCCTACTTCTTTGGTTCTTTGTTCAGTAGTAAAGGCTGTTAGACCTAAGAGTCCCAGACAAGCAATCAGAATAGCCAGGGAAGAGAAAATATTCATGATCTTTGAAAGCTGAGCTTCAGCCATAAAACTACTGGCATAGGCTTCATCCACAAAGAAATAATCAAAGCCTGTTCCTCCTACCAGCGTTTTCCAACTACTCTCCACCTCTTTCAGGGTAGTCCTGACCTGCTCACTGCTAAGGCTTTCAGACAGCCTAATGGCTACCATCCTTTCATCAAATGCATATAGATTACTTTCCAGGTTAAACAAGGCGAAGGGGCCAATATTATCCCCCAAATACTGATAATGGAAATCCTTCACTACCCCAATAACCGTGTAAGGCTCTTCTCTTCCTTTGTAAAACAACTGCTTCCCTAGCACACTAAGGGTAGAATCCTGTCGGTAATCTCCCCATCCTAAGTCTCTTACGGCCCTTTCATTGAGAATGACAGATTGATTATCCGCTACACGCCCACGGTCAAAATCTCGTCCTTCTCTTAGCTGAACGCCCAGACACTTAAGGTAGTTTTCATCTGCCATGGCGTAGGTAAGGGCAACCTCCACTACCTCACTTGTCGCAGGCTCAAAATAATCATCCATGAATACACGAGGAGGAACTCCTCCTGCTATGCTCACTTCTTCTATGCTCGCCTGAGAGGAGATTTGGTCTTTGAACACTTCCAGTTGATTTTCCAGAAATTCTCCATGCCTTACCACGACTACCTGCTCCTTGTCTATTCCTAACTTAAGTTTGGTTAAGTACGTCAGCTGGTCTGAAATCAATAAAGTAGCTATGATCAAAGAGACTGATATGGTGAACTGGAAGGTTACCATGGCATTTCTGATGCCGCTAGTCCCTACTCCCGGTGTCAACTTACTTTTCAATACAGATACTGGCTCAAAACTGGATAGGTAGAAGGCAGGATATGCACCCGCTAAGAGGGTAGTTGTCACCCAAAGGATTCCTAATCCCCACCACAAGTTAGGGTTATCAAGTAAGCCTAGCTCTTTCCCTGTGATTTGATTAAAGTAGTTAAGGCCGAAGTATGCTAATCCCAAGCCAATTAAAATGGCAATAGAGGCATACAAGAATGACTCAGTCATGAATTGCCCGATTAGGGCATTTCTTTGAGATCCCAGTACCTTCTTAATACCCACTTCTTTAGCGCGCTGAGTGGATCTGGCAGTAGTGAGATTGACAAAGTTGATGATGGACAGCAAGAGGATGAGTAAAGCAACTCCCCCCAGAATGTAAACGGTCTGAATATCACCAGTACCCCCAATCCTATTCCAGGCTCCATTGGACCTTAACCGAATATCTTCTATAGGCATAAGGAACAGTTCCCACTTTTTCCCGGCAGCTTCATACTCCTCAAATGAACTATATCCCAGCACGTATTCCATGGTTTTCTGTGTATAGGTCCTGGGGAGCACAAACAGTTTTTCAGCTAGCTGGTCTATATCAGCATCTTGTCTGACCTTTACATAGGTTACAAAAGTGGTCCAAATCCAGCTCCACGCCTCCCTCTTTTTAATCAGTGGGAAGGAGGTCATGGAAACCAACATATCAAACCGTATATGACTGTTGTTAGGGACATCTTCCATTAAGCCTGTCACCAGATAGCGAACATCTCTATCGCCCTGCTTCAGGTTAAGAATCTTCCCGATAGGAGTATTTTCTCCAAAGTACTTGGTGGCAGCTGACCTTGTAAGGACAATAGAATTAGGGTTCTTCAATGCTTCAAACTCATTCCCTTCTACCAGTGGAAAGGTAAATACATTGAAAAAGTTGCTGTCCGCAGCTAAAATGCGATCATCAGCCGAAGTTACTATACTGCCATCCTCCTTAACTCGATTAATGAGAAATTCTCCAGGAGTATGAAGTCTGACTATCTCCTCTACATCTGGAATTTCTGCCTTTATGGCCGTAGCTACTGCTGGGCCCGTTGACCCAAAGGGAATCCCTATATCATCCCAAATATCCGTTTGGTCAATGCGATAGACATGATCTTTATGCTCGTGAAATTGGTCATAAGAACGCTCATCCTGAATGTGCAGGAAGATCAGCATACAGGTAGCCAAGCCTACAGCAAGCCCTCCAATGTTGATAACAGCATACATTCTTTGCTTGATGAGGTGCCTGAAGGCAAGTAATAGTTGGTGAGACCACATGTTAGTTTGACTTGGGTTAACGAATTAGGCAATAGCTTCGAACTTAAGTCCGAGCTAGCAGCTAAGTGGAATACATAGATTGGCAATTAGTAGACAGGAGGAATGCAGAAATGTTGCACTAGTCTTTCGTTAGTTCGCCATTTTCCAGTTGTCTGTAAAAGCAGCTTGCGCGCCCTGTATGACAAGCGCCTTTGCCTTGGGGGATAACCTGATAGACGATGGCATCCTGGTCGCAATCCACCTTTACATTAGCCATCTTTAAATAATCTCCGGAAGTTTCCCCCTTAGTCCATAGTTTCTGACGTGAGGTACTATAGAAGGTTGCCATACCCACATCCAGGGTCTTCTGGAAGGCTTCCCGGTTGGCGTAGCCTAACATGAGAATCTCTAAGGTATTTACATCCTGCACGACAACAGGAAGTAAGCCTCCACGCTTATCGAATTGTAAACTAAGGGAACTCCCCTCCTCTAGCTCATTCATGTTGACAACATTCTTTTTTGGGGACAGGATCATAACCAGAACCTCCCCATGGATGGCATTTAGAAATACGTTTCAGGCCTAACCAGGTACCCTTCACAGGCCCCCAGGTTTGGATAGCCTCTATCATGTAGTGGGAACAGGTAGGCTGAAACCTACAGCTCGACTGAAAATATGGAGATATCCCCCACTGGTAAAACTTTACCAGTCCTATTAAAAGATAAGAAAAAGGGGTGTACCATTTCATGTTGTAAAGGTACGATGGAATTTCTAAATGTGTTACCTGAAATTAAAAGATGGCGAGAAATCTCACGGAATCGATCATTCATTGAGGTTTCACTCCTACGGAGCTTGTTAAATGATAATTCTCCAAATCTTCTACCGAGATGGCAGCCCTAAGGGCTTATTCAATCATTGAACCATTCTCAATTCCTAAACACCGGCTCACCTCTGGAGGTAACAGCTGTTTCCAGATTCTTGGCTTTCCTTCTGGCAGGCTCACTTTCCGTTTCAAATAGCACGATTCTGTCTATTCCCAGGTCTTTGGACTTCCCGCTCAGGTAGAGATAGTTCAGCCCTTTCTTCAAGCTTAAACCGGGCACCTCTTCAGTCAACCATTGGAAACCAGCCACTGAAGGGATTTTCTTTCCAAGGCTCTGTACCTTACGGATTTTGCTGTGGACACCTATACCTTCTTTACTTAGGATCCCCAGCCATAGGTCCTGATTCAGTCTATTATCAGGAATATAGCAACGCATGTCCAGGGAGTAGATACCGTCGGCGGGAACATCAAGGCCCAGAATGAGCCATTCTTCCTGAGGACCTTGTCTGACATAGTTAACATCTCTGGGACCGTCTGTTCCATCCAGGCTAATCATCCTATCTGTTCCTTTCCAAGAGAGAAATGAGTTCCCGGAAAACCCTTGAGGGAGTTGTTGCATAGCCCATGAAGAATGATGGTCGATTTGTTCAGCCTCTATGACAGCAAATCCTCCCTGCACTTCCCACAGTTGTCGGGGGAGAAATTCTCTGTAAATCACCATAGAGGTAGGCGCATCTATGTCCCCTTCATTCCGGGTTTCTGTAGGACCGTCTCCGTTAAGACTGAGTTTATCTTTCGACAATACCAGCTTATCTAATCTGAAATTGGGGTATTGATAAGCTCCTGGGAGTTTGTCCCCTTTCAGTATGTATAAATCGTGCCAACCGGGCCGCTGAAAGTTGATCTTTTCATTTGCTTCTACCCAGGCTGCGTCCCCTTTCAGGTTGAAGGAGGTTAGTGCTTCCGTAGGAGAAAGGGATCTTGGGTTTAAGGCTATGGGCACTTCCTGCCCTTCAAGGCCTGCATTCTTCCCAAGGGCGTATAGATTATACTTGCCAGCTTCTTCCACAAAAATGGCATACCGCATATAGTCATCTTTTCTCCCCTCTCTGATCATCATGGCATTCCCTGACTGCCCCTCTTCTGCTACCCACTGTGGAACACTCTTGATCATGCCCATCCTATCAAAAAGAAGGGCATTACACACCATGACAGGGAGCTTGGCATCCTTTAGTTGATCTCCTAATATGGCATCACTGGTGGTTTCAGATATTAGCACTATGTCTACTCCAGAGAGCATCTGAGGAACAAACTCCTCATCAGTAACCGCCTGAACCGTATACTTTAAAAACTTAAGTCTGTCTACTGTGATCCCATCATCTGTTCCTTTGGCCACATCATTGGCTATGAAAAGGATCTTCGCATCTTTCTTCTTCCCTACCAGCCACTCCATGATAGAACCGTAGATTCTCCAGCCGTTTCCATTCCAGTCAGTCTTCCCACTAAAAATCCCAATTCGGGTTCCAGCGGCTTTTCCTCCCGGCATCTGAACACCTTTTTTATAAGCAAAGACGGCAGCATGGTCCGGATCATCTGTAAAACTGGCTAACACTGTCGCGTATTCGTTGGTTTTTCCTGCTCCTATCATGACAGGATCCTGAGAGATGACTACTTCACCTTTTAAAGCAGTAGGAATGATTCCATCTATATTGGCTATGAGGAGGCTATTAACCTCAGCATTGAAGATTCCTCTAAGTTCGAAGGGGTAAGCGTTTCTACCTTCTACCTGCTCCCAGGCACCTCTATTTTCAGTATAATTCTCAGCCTCTATGGAGATGATTCCGTCTTTTTCAAGGAAGGTTGTTTGAGAGAATACGGGGACGGAAAGGCCTGCAAATAACAAGATTAGCCAAAGTTGGCGGGCACTAGGTATTCTGGATTGCATGTATCAGAGCTTAAGGTTTCTTGATATTACAATTATTAAAGTAATTTCCCTAAACAGGGAAACAGGATTCATATCAAGCGTAATGTTTGGGTAGATTTTACTTCATTTAGGTATTTTTTAGGTATTAACACATACGTAAGACTGTCGAGGGTAGTTTTATGTTTGGGAATTCATATATTTGCAACAGAATTGCATTAAGGAAACTACTTGAAAAGACGGAGAAACATAGTTCCCAAACATTTTCTCTCAGCCTGGTTCATACTTCTGGCTGTTATTCCTGTAGCCTTCCCGGTAAAGACTTTCCACTTCTTTTGGCATGAACATGACTTTCATTTTCATGAAGAAGACCATAATCGTTCTGATTCTCCCATCCATGTTAATTCTGCCCACGAGCATTGTGACTTATGTGATGAGGAAATTCAGTGTTCTCCCCTTCCTTCCTTAGCATTTTTCTCGAACAACATAGATCCTTATCTGGAATTCTCCTTTGTTAAGGAGATTGAGATAACCCTAAGTATCCATACTCCCTATCTGAGGGGACCTCCTGCCAGCTGTTAACCTGAAGTTTTTTCAAGTTCTACTGGAGAATTTCTTTCTCCAAATACATGCTGGTTTATGTATAAAATGTTAACCCTTTTATTCTGCTTGATTACGGCAGTTACATCCAGTCAATTTGCCCAGGATTCCTGCGATAAAGAAATCCAGGGACAGGTATTTGATAAGTACACTGGCCTACCCCTGCCAGCAGTACGTGTCATCCTGGGAGAGGGTCAGCAAGGGCTCATTGCTGACAGCACTGGTACATTCCATTTTAAGGAGCTATGTGAGAAAGAATATGACATTTCTTTTTCCTACCTGGGATATAAATCTCTTACCCATCATCATGACTATCATCATGAAGATCTGAAGATCTACCTGGTTCCAGATGCATTGGAGTTAGAAAGTATTGTGATTGAGGGAGAAAGAGTTTCCTCTTCTATAGGTTCTTTAGCCTCTAGTAAGCTGAGTAAGATAGAAGTAGAAAGTATGCAGACCGCTTCCTTTGGAGAAATGGCGAGTCAGCTTACAGGGGTTTCTATGCTTAGCACGGGCCAAAACGTAGCCAAACCTATTATTCACGGTCTCCACTCTAACAGGGTACTGGTCATGAATAATGGCCTTAGACATGAATTCCAAAACTGGGGTTCTGACCATGCACCTGAAATTGATGCTTCTACCATAGATAATCTAGAGGTAGTAAAAGGTGCTGCAACCGTACGCTATGGCCCCGATGCACTTGGAGGTGTTTTACTGGTAAATTCTCCCAGGCCCAAACTGGAAAAGAAGCTTTCCGGGAAAGCCAATCTTACCGGAAGAAGCAAAGGGCAGGCTGGAGAAGGAAGCATTGAACTTCAGCAGGGCTTAGGTTGGATGAGTGTACTAGGAGGATTTTCCTATCAGAAACAAGGCGACCTTTCTGCTCCAGATTATCTACTCACCAACACAGGAAAAGAGGAAAGGAGCTATTACGGTGCTATCCGTATCCATCCTTTCCCTGAGCTGGACATAGATGGATTCTACAGTAAGGTTGACCAAAGATTAGGCATTCTCAGGGGTTCCATTTTCGGAAATTTGGAGGATATCCAAAGAGCCATTGAGAATGTAGAGCCCATAATTATTGAGGATTTCTCTTACGACATTGACCAACCCAATCAGAAAGTGGCCCATGACTTATACAAAGCCAGTGCTACCTACTCCACCCCCAAGCAGGTACTTAAGGTTCAATATGGCTATCAGAAAAATGCACGTAAAGAATTTGGTCTGAGAAGAGGAGATGCCCCTAATATTAACCTGGTGCTCAGAACCCAAAGTGTAGACCTGGACTGGACACATCCTAAATTGGGTCCCCTAACAGGAAAAATAGGGGCTCAGTGGCTGGATCAGGAAAATGATAACCTCCCGGGTACTAACACTGTCCCTTTCATCCCTAACTACCTAAGTACCCGCATAGGCGTATATGCCATAGAGTCTTTGGAGCTAGGCAATAGTAAGCTTGAGTTTGGGATCCGCTATGATGATATGGAGGCTGATATCACAGGAAGAGAGCCAGATAACACCATCTACAGAAATACCATCAACTACCGTAACTTCTCAGGAACATTAGGATTCATCGGGAACATCAATGAGAACGTTACTTTCCGCTCTAACCTGGGAACAGCCTGGCGAGCGCCAGATGTAGCCGAATTATACCGCTTTGGGCAGCATGCTTTCTTCATAGAGTATGGCCTTTGGAGATATACCATTGATGAGCGCTTTGACATAGTATCCACTTCTCAGGGCATACTGGATGAAACAGACAGGGAGGTTCCGGCAGAAACAGGCTATAAGTGGATTCATACCCTGAACATAGACAAGTCTGACTTCAAGTTGGAAGCCAGTGCGTACATCAATTATATAGAGAACTATATCTACAGCAGACCAGCAGGACTTACCCGTACGCCCAGGGGATACTTTGTGTACTTTATATATGATCAGACAGATGCTCTCTTTTGGGGAGCAGATGTACATGCTTCCTGGCAGCACCATGATGAGTGGGAATCTACCTTCAAGGGAAGCTACTTATGGGCCAAGCAAATAGAAAGGGATCAAAATTTTGCTGAACAACCCCCAGCTCAGCTTAGCTATAAGATAGCCTACTCTCCATCTGTGCGAGGGCTTAGTAGTAGCAGCATTGGACTGGAAGGCAGTTACACCTTTGAGCAAACCCAGCATCCCAGAATCCTCACCATAGAAGAGTTCCTTTTTGCCAATACAAATGGAATTAACCGATTTGGAGAAGATGCATCTGACTTTGATATCATGGCTCCTCCGGGCGACTTTTTTCTCATGAATGCTTATGCGAGAGTTTCATTCTCCAACTTCATCATCATGGCTCAGGGACAGAATCTGTTAAATACCAGCTTTAGGCGGTATACAGACAGACTCAGATACTTTGCAGATGATGTAGGGAGAAATATCATTCTCTCATTAACATATCAATTTTAGTTAAACCAAACACTCATAATTATAACACAAACTTTTTATGAAAAAACTCAACTCTTATTTCAGCATGGCCAGCTTCCTTGGCTTGTTCATGCTGGTAGCAAGTGCCAGCTTTGCTCAACTTAGCTCCTTTTCCGGGGTTACGCTAACCTTCAGCCCTACAGGTGGTGGGGATGATATTGTGGTTAGTGCGCAGTTGGTGGACCAAACTTATGTACCCACAGGGACTATAGAATTTCTGGAAAGTACCGATTACACCCTTACCATAACCACTTCAGGTACTGGCGGAGATAATACTTCTACCATCAGTGATAATGGAACTCAGTACCAGTTTTTCTTTGGGTTTGAAGATGAGATCTTCGCCAGCCCAGGAAATGATGGGAACCTCGCTGCTGAGGACGTGGATCCTATCAAATACGCTGATGAGGACGCCAATGGACTTCCTATAGGCTTAGTTACTGATTGGACTACTGAATGTGGTGAAGAAACCACTTCTGGAACATTCAGAATGGTCCTTAGAGACTATGCTGATATGAAGTCTGCCAGCTCTGATGCAACAGAAGGTTCAGGTATTTTCGACATTTCCTGGCCAGTTTCTGTGGCAGAAGATCCTATGGCACCTCCATGTGAAAATGAAGAAGAAGTTATTACTGATGTAAAACTTACTTTCACGCCTGATGAGGGTGGAGATCCTGTTGTAGTAACAGCACAGGACCCAGACGGTGAAGGGATTCTTGACCTGCAAATCATGGGTGAGATTGAACTGCTGGAAAGTACTGACTACACCCTGACAGTAGAACTGACTAACTCCATAGAAGGAGAGGACATCACCGAAGAGATCATGGAAGAAGATGATGAACACCAGTTCTTCTTCTCTTTCACTGATGCGATTTTTGCTAGCCCTGCCGGGGATGGTAACATTGACAACAGAGATGATCCTCTTAACTATAACGACTTTGATGAAAATGGTCTTCCTGTAGGTCTTAGCACAGGATGGACTACTGAGTGTGGACAGGAAACCACTTCCGGTATGTTCAGAATAGTCCTAAAGCACCAGCCAGATATTAAGGATTCAACCTCTACCTCAAATGATGGTGGAACAGATATAGACCTTGAGTGGCCTATTTCTGTAACCGTTGATCCGGATGCGCCAGCATGTGAGAATGAAGAAGAGATCATCACAGATGTGATCCTGACCTTTACGCCTGATGATGGAGGAGATCCTGTTATAGCTATGGCACAGGACCCTGATGGAGAAGGTGCACTGGATCTGATGGTTTCAGGTCCTATTGAACTTCTGGAAAGTACTGACTACACCCTTACTATTGAGTTGACCAACTCCATAGAAGGAGAAGACATTACAGAAGAAATTGAAGAAGAAGATAATGAGCACCAGTTCTTCTTTGCGTTTACAGATGAGATTTTTGCCAGCCCTGCTGGAGATGGAAACATTGATAATAGAGATGATCCTCTCAACTATAATGACTTTGATGAGAATGGGCTGCCTGTAGGTCTGAGCACAGGATGGACTACCGAATGTGGAGAAGAAACTACTGATGGGAAATTCAGAGTAGTTCTGAAGCACCAGCCAGATATTAAGGACTCAACCTCTACTTCTGAGGATGGGGGAACAGACATAGACCTGGAATGGGATATTTCTCTTACTGTTGACCCAGATGCACCAGAATGTGAAAATGAGGAAGAGATCATCACAGATGTGAAACTTACCTTTACGCCTGATGGAGGCGGTGATCCTATTGTAGCTGCTGCTCAGGACCCAGACGGAGAAGGTGCTCTGGACCTGGTTGTTCTCGATGATATTGTTCTTCTACAAAACACTACTTACACCCTGAGTGTAGAATTAACTAACTCCATAGAGGGTGAGGACATCACAGAAGAGATCGAAGAAGAGGATGACGAGCACCAGTTCTTCTTTGGTTGGACTGGAGATGTATTCTCTAGCCCAACAGGTGATGGAAACATCGATAACAGAGATGATGATATTAACTACCTTGACGAGGATGAAAATGGTCTTCCTGTAGGTCTTAGCACTTCATGGACTGCTGCTGATGGAGTAAATAGTGGAATTTTCAACATCATTCTGAAGCACCAGCCTGACATTAAGGATGACATGTCAACCTCTGAGGATGGTGGAACTGACATAGACCTGGAGTTTAATATCAGTACAGCTACTTCTGTTAGCATAGATAAGACCCTGGGTGATTCTAAACTTCTGAGTCTATATCCTAACCCAGCTTCTACTACCCTGAACTGGGAACTGGAAAATACCAGAATCAATCATCTTGAAATAGTTTCTCTCATGGGACAGACTGTATATGAGTCTAATACTCCAGAGAGTGCGGTAGCAATTGATCAACTAGCTAATGGCGTTTACTTCATTAAGCTTAACAGTGAGAAACAAGTTTGGCTGAAGAAGTTTGTTATCGCGAGATAAAACAACTTTTGTTTTAGTAGTACTTAGCATGCTCCAGGCTTAAGCCTGGAGCTTTTTGTTTATAGGCTTTTGAATGTATGAATCCCATTTTTTCTATATATTTTCATTCGCATAAATTTATTTATTTTACGTTATCCATTTGAAAAACCATTTTTCACCAACAGGTTAAGGCCTGCATGCAAATCGGTCAAACATAAGATCTTACCAGAAGTGAACAGGTCCATTTGTCTCTCTACCAAATCTCTTGCAGTAATCTTTTCGCTCACGCTCATGCTATTCTCATGTAATCTCGCTGATCCTAATGATCCGGTCATTGACAATGAGGATGTAGAAGAAGTAGCAACCGTAACTACCCTGGCGCTGGCCTTTCAGCCAGTGGATGATTCTATAGGCGTGATTCTCTCCTACCGAGATATAGATTTAGCAGAAGGACCAATACTGGCTGAATACTCCGGTACTCCTCTGGATACTTCCACTACCTATTTCATGAATGTTTCTCTCTTAAATGAACAAGAGGAATTTAATCTGGATAGCAAAAGGTATAATGTTCTTCTAAACATACTGGGAAGAAGCGATGAGCATCAGTTCTTCTTTGATACCAAAGCGGATTCAGTGCTGGATTTCAGTCTGGAGTACAACGACAAGGATAATAATGGCTTTCCCCTGGGGCAGGTAAATACGGTAACTACGGGCAACAAAACAGGTACTGACACCCTTATGGTTACCCTGCTCCTAAATCCAAATAAAGAGGCTGACAGTGTAGCTGCTGGATTCATACAGAATGCCATTCAGGAGAAAACGGATACCGTAATTCGGGTAGAACTGGAGTTACAGGTAGCCCCACAATAGTAGCCAGGCCTACACGCCTGCTCATTCATACCTTCGTAATATACACTGCATGTGCACGGGCTTTCAAAAGTCCCTATCCTGACAGGTATTTAAGCGTAGATATTCATAAATGATCCTATGAATAATCACTACGTAACAATACATGTCATGAAGAATTATACAAACGCCCAGAAACCCCTTCTCTTTTCAGCCTTCCTGGCCTTAGTACTTTTTATGAGTTCTTGTGTAGGACCTGAAGGCCCTCCGGGATTTGACGGATTGGATGGTAGAGACGGCCAAGACGGATTATCCGCTTATTCTGTAACCTATAGCATGACTGCCGCTGACTGGCAAGCTAATGGTCAACCAGGTGATGAAGGACACTTTCTGTTCCTGGACATTGATGTACCTGAAATCACATTTAATGTAGTTGAATCAGGGTTGGTACTGGCTTACTACAGAGAGCTGGAGAATGATCCATGGATCGCACTACCCTATACATTTATCTCTCATGATCCCAATACCAACTATATAGAAACTCTGGACTTTATCTATGCCCAGCGATACTTCAGCCTGAAAAGCCAGGCTACAGACAGAGAAGCTACTCCTTTTGAAGGTTTTGTGAGAATAGTAGTTGCAGACGCCATCCCACTAGGCAAAAATGAAATAGACCTAAGAGATTATGATCAGGTAGCTGCTTACTACGGACTGAAAGAATAACATAATGTAACCCTGTATATAGATGACGAGAGGAGTTCCTTCATGGGACTCCTCTCTATGTTATGGAGAAATTCTTTTAACAAATACGCCTACTATTTGATTAAACAGGGAAGGTAATCCATTCCAACCCACAAACCCTTACCTCATGAAAAAGGTATACGTTCTGCTGGCTTTCCATTTTCTTCTATTACAAGTTCTTACTGCCCAGGTATACGTTGAGAAACAGACCCGACATAGATTTGCTCAGCTTAGTTTTGGAGCAGATATTCAATCAAGTATAGGAGGAAGTACAAGCTTCCTAAATTCTCAGGGAAACCTACAGAATGTATCCTTTTCCAGCACCTTAAAACCCCGAATTCTCATAGGTGGCACTCATTTCTGGGGTCATGCGGATATATATTTGGCCATTCCGGTGGCGGCTCCATCGTTTAATGCAGAAGGACAAGAAATTACCTTTACGTCTGGAGTAGAAACAGTCTTTAAATTCTATCCATGGAGAATTCAGCATAACAGACTCGCACTATTTATAGGAACCTCCATAGCCCCTTTCTACTTTGAACAGGATAATACAAATGTTCGCTTTGGAGATGGACCAGAGCTAAATCATACCAGTCTTCCCTTATATACGGGTTTTACCTTCAACACTAAGCAGCACTTACTAGAGATAGGGCTCATGTATAACTATGCCAACAGACAAGATTACTACATAGACAGATCCACCCCTATCGAAGTAGAAACCCCTCCCATGTACCTTAACCTCTCTTACAGATACTTCCTGGATACTACCTTAGGAGCTGAAAAAGGATGGGAGAATGGAAGTACCGAAAGAATCACCAATCAATTAGCTTCCAAAGGGAAGCTGAATAATTTCTTTGTGGGGATAGGGATGTCCTCCGCCTTCTGGATAGGAAGCAGCAGTTATAATGAAACTGTTAGGCCCTACTTAGAAAGGTACTCTACTTCCATCATGCCAGATTTTGGCCTGGGGTATTACCTACATAAGCCTGATCTCAATATTGGGCTCAGTTACAGGAGTTATTCCAGTCGTACGGAAGCATATGGTGCTATTCAGGTGCCCAAAAGAAGGTCGCTGGTTTTCGAGGCGACTAAATTTCTGGGAGATTACCACGGCTTTGTTCCATTTATAGGTCCTGCCATCAGCTATGAAAACCTGAACCTGAGAGAATCATTTGAGGGAAATCTTAC
>JBCBKZ010000330.1:0-6192 GCA_038520955.1 Bacteroidota bacterium
GCAGAATGCTTCATTCCCAATGTTAACCTGTAGAAAAGAGGGAAGGATGAATCATTCATTTATACTCCTAAAAAAGAATAGGCTTTTCTGGTATTTCCTTCCCGTATACATGCTCATGCAAAGTTTAGCTGGAAATTTGAAATACTTTAATATTGAATAACCATTTAAAGTATATAAAATGACTGTTCATACCCTAAAGAGCCTGTTTAATCCTCAAAATTTCTTTTTTACGGGTCTTCTGTAACGGGAAGTCGGAAAATAATTATAGAGGATATTCCACGATAATGATTTCGTGGGTGCTACCATTTGATGAGGTTCATCGGAATATCAGTACTTAATTACTTGCCAGTTTTCTGGAAAAGGAGGATAACTCAGTTGTAAGAAACATCAACACTAATCGATGAACCGATCATTACCCTTAGGTTTTATTCTTGTTCTAAGCTTACTCATACCTGATAGCCTTTGGGCGCAGGTGGGAGGCCCGAACGGAAGTGGAAAATGGAGTGAAGTCATTCCCATGCCCATTGTATCCGTGGCTTCTGCTAACCTCCCGAATGGTAAAGTACTTACTTGGTCTGCCTATGACCGTTTCCGTTTTGGTGGAAATAGAGGTAAGACATACACGGTAATTTTTGACCCGGCTACTAACACTTCTGAAGAGTTTCTGATTTCGGATACTCAGCACGACATGTTCTGTCCTGGTACGGCTAACCTTCCTGATGGAAGAGTGATAGTTACCGGAGGTAGCTCCAGCCCCAAGACCAGTATTTATGATCCATTTACTAATCAGTGGACGAGCAGTGCTAACCTGAACATCCCACGTGGATACCATTCTATGGTGACCCTTTCAAACGGCGATGTCTTCACCATAGGAGGTTCCTGGAGTGGTGGAAGAGGAAACAAGCACTCAGAGATTTGGGACTATGAGACAGGTACATGGAGCCGTAAAGAAGGAATCCCGGTAGCTGCTATGGGTACATCTTCAGACTATCACGCATGGCTTTGGCAGGCACCTAATGGAAAACTATTCCATGCAGGTCCTACCCGTGAGATGCACTGGATAGATTACAGCACAGCTGATGGTTCTTATACCAGCGCAGGAAGCAGAGCAGCAGATGATCACGCTTTCAGTGGTGCCATTGTCATGTATGACAAAGGGAAACTGCTAAAAATGGGAGGCGCTGTAAGTTTTTCAGGTAATCAAATTGCTAATGGGATTACGACCATTATAGATATTAATCAGGATCAGGTAGGATTGGAAAGAGTAGGGGATATGAAAATCCCTCGTGCCCTACATAATGCCATTGTACTCCCTACAGGGGAAGTATTCATTGGCGGTGGATTAGAAAGGGCTAAATACTTTTCTGACACTAACTCAAGACTGACTCCTGAAATTTGGAGCCCCGAGACAAAGCAGTGGAGAACACTAGCTCCCATGCAGATCCCTCGTAACTACCACTCCATAAGCATTCTGCTTCCAGATGGAAGAATAATGTTAGCTGGTGGAGGTCTTTGTGGGAGTTGTACCGAAAACCACCCTGATGCGGAGATTTACAGTCCTCCATATCTATTTAAAGAAGATGGAAGTCCTGCACCCAGACCTTCTGTACAGTCTGCTCCTACAGCTGCTCCTCAGAACAGCGTGATTACCATTTCGACAGATAAGGCTGTAGACTATTTCTCCATCGTGAGATATAGTTCTAACACTCATAGTACTAACAATGAGCAAAGAAGAATAGAGCTGAAAGCTACCCATGTAGGAACTAACCTGTATCAGGTAAGCATTCCTGATGTGAATGTGGCTGTTCCTGGGTATTACATGCTATTTGCAGTAGATGCAGCAGGCGTTCCTAGTGTATCAAAGAGTATCATGCTGGATCCTTCTGCTCCTAAGCAGGAGATCAATCTGCCTTCTAACTTCTTTGCCCACTGGAAACTCAACAATAATGCAAAAGACGCCATCGGAAATGCAGATGGTCAACTGCAAGGAGGAGCTAAGCTGATCAATGATGCTGAAAGAGGAAAAGTACTTTCAGTAGAGCAAAATGGTCAACATGTATTGGTAGCTCCCAAAGAGCAACTTCAGGTAGGCTTCGGTGGGAAGGACTTCTCTGTGGCTTTCTGGATGAACCTTAAACAGTCACATACCGGTCAATGGAGGTCCATTATGCATAAAGGAGCAAATGGTAGAGATAGAACTTTTGCCATGTGGATGCGCCCGAATGATAACAAACTGCATTATCGAATAAGCACTACTGCCAGTTGGAATGAAGGAGGAGATAGTAAGTCAGCAATCCCATTAAATAAATGGACCCATGTAGCTTATATCAAGCAAGGAAATCAGTTAAAGCTATACATCAATGGACAATTGGATCAGACAGTCAATCTGAGAGGAAGAGCCCTTTCTAACAATGCGAATCTTTACTTAGGTGATAACCCATGGAATCCTCCTGCCATAGGTAGTATGGATGATGTGAGACTCTATGGTCGTGCATTGAGTGCTAACGAAGTGGCGACACTCGTAGGTCCTATAGATACAGGTTGTGATGCTTCCGGAAATATTACTGCTGACTTCTGGTATGATGCCCCTGGAAATAACATAGAAAACCTTCCTATCGGCAGGACACCAGATGAGAAGAAAGTGCTAACGGTATTTGAAACACCCGTAGATGCTAATGACAACTATGGCGTAAGAGTACGCGGATTTGTATGTGCACCCGCTACCGGAAATTATACTTTCTGGATAGCCTCAGATGATAATGGGGAACTGTGGGTGAGTACTGATGATAGTCCTGACAACAAAAAGAAAGTAGCCTTTGTCCCTGGATGGACGAATGCGAGGGAATGGACCAAGTTTGCTTCTCAGAAATCTGCTCAGATCAGACTCGAGAAAGGCATGAAATACTATGTAGAGGCCTTAATGAAAGAAGGGGGCGGAGGTGATAACCTATCCGTAGGTTGGACACTGCCAGACGGCAAACAGGAAAGACCTATGCCAGGAAGTTATCTATCACCCTACGTAGGAACAGACAAGCTTCCACAGATAGTGAGCATAGATCCTATTACTGATAAGATTACGACTTCTCCAGCTTTCAATGTGAATGCGAGCGCTACCTCAGGTCTTGCTCTGACATATGCCATCGTTTCTGGGCCAGCTACCATTGCGGGTAAGAAGATTACCTTAAACGGTACGCCAGGTGTGGTAAAAGTGAAGGTTTCTCAAGCTGGAAATAATGTGTACAAAGCAGCATCTTCTACAAGAAACTTCACGGTATTTGAGGAAGGAACTAATTCTTGTGAGGGAACGGGAAGCATAGTACAGGAAACATGGAAGAATGTTCCCGGAATGACCATAGCAGACATTCCAGCCAACACCTCTCCAGATGCCACTAAGTCTATCTCACTGTTCGAAATCGCGCCTGATACGGATGATGAGTATGCCACCAGAATCAGAGGATTTATTTGTCCGCCTGTTACCGGTGCCTATACCTTCTGGATAGCCTCAGATGACCATGGAGAGCTATGGCTAAGTACTAACAATCAGGTGAACAAAAAGCGCAAAATAGCGCATGTGAATGGATGGACACCTTATAGAAACTGGAGCTTTAGAAATGGCCAACAGTCTGCCAAGATCAATCTGGTGGCTGGACAGAAGTACTACATAGAAGCCCTTCAGAAAGAAGGAGGTGGAGGTGATAACCTGTCTGTAGGATGGCAATTACCTGATGGAAGTTTGGAAAGACCTATTCCTGGTAATCGCCTGATTCCCTACAGTGCATCATCTACTCAGCAAGGTTTTACGCCAATAGAAGAGAGTGTGGCCCTGTCAGCCAAGGACATTAGCGTATATCCAAATCCGGCTACCAGTACGGTATACCTCAAGTGGAATGGACTAGATGCTTCTCCGGATAATTTCCAGGTGAGAATGTGTGATTTGACAGGAAAATGCCTGATAGATGAAGTATTACAGGCAGACGGAGCACAGATAAATGTGAAGGATCTTCCTAACGGTATCTACCAGGTACTGATAGAAGCTGAAGGATATCAGCAGAGATCGAGAGTATTGATATTGAAATAGATTCTAACATATTCTTATTCATTTCAGGGACTGGGCCATAGGCTCAGTCCTTTTTTTATGCTCCCATGCCACTGATTGGCGCTGACCCATTTGTAAGAATAGAATCCAATTATGGCTGAAAATCGGCTATGAAATGGGCCAAAGGGCCTATATATCATCTCAGGCTAGTTTGTGTTTAGGTACTTTTTACTAATTGGATGTTAGTTAATGTGGGTATTTTGTCCATTCATCCCAATTCGCCTTACTTTCATCTAAGTATTACCCTTTTTTGCAATATCTAAAAAAGGGAAAAGGGCTGTTTGGATAAATTCCAACAAGAATAGTAAATTAAATAATCATTCAATCTATTCTTTAATTCCCCACTAAGTAATCTTTTTAATAAGGCTTTCTGATAAATCAGAAGGCTGTAAGCGCGTGTTCTTTCACTTTCGGCAACCACTACAGGCTAACTGATAAAAGGCCTTATTAACTGATAAACCCTAGTTATTTCTAATTGATCTTCTTAACCAAAACTTCCTATGAGGAGAAATTGTATCCTTCAAGCATTAGTATTTCTTGCACTTGTTATTCCATCCTGGCTTTTCGCACAGACGTCTACTCCCAGTGAAAAGGGAGAATGGACTGATATCATTCCTATGCCCATCGTATCTGTGGCATCCTCCAATCTTCCTAATGGAAAGATATTGGTATGGTCTGCTTACGACAGATTCCGCTTCGGGGGCAACAGAGGAAAGACCTACACAGTGATCTTTGATCCTGCCACCAACAAATCAGAAGAATTTCTGGTTTCAGATACCAAGCATGACATGTTTTGCCCCGGTACAGCTAACCTGGCTGACGGAAGAGTAATGGTTACCGGAGGGAGCTCCAGTCCCAAAACCAGTATTTACGATCCATTTACAGAACAGTGGTCCAGCAGTGACAATATGAATATCCCTCGTGGATATCATTCTATGGTCACCCTCTCTAATGGAGATGTATTTACCATAGGCGGTTCATGGAGTGGAGGAAGAGGCAATAAGCACTCCGAAATCTGGGACAGCAAGACCGGAACCTGGAGCAAGAAAGACGGGATACCCGTAGCTGCTATGGGGAAAAGCTCTGACTACCACGCATGGCTTTGGCAGGCACCTAACGGAAAACTATTCCACGCAGGACCTACCAAAGAAATGCACTGGATAGATTACAGCACCCCCCAGGGTTCTTACATCAGTGCCGGATCCAGAGACGTAAATGACCATGGATTCAGTGGTGCCATCGTGATGTATGACAAAGGAAAGATCCTCAAAATGGGAGGAGCTTCTTCTTTTAGTGGTGGTCAGCTAGCTAATGGAATCACTACCATCATTGACATTAACTCAGACGACGTAAAGCTGAGACAAGTAGAGAGTCTAAACATTCCAAGAGCACTACACAATGCGACTGTCCTTCCTACAGGAGAAGTATTTGTATCAGGAGGATTAAAAACCGCAAGATACTTTTCTGATAAAGACGCGAGACTGATACCTGAGATCTGGAACCCTAATACTGAAAGATGGACAGAGTTAGCCCCTATGCAGGTTCCGCGTAACTACCACTCTACTTCCGTATTATTACCTGACGGAAGAGTGATGTTAGCGGGTGGAGGACTTTGTGGTTCATGTAAAGAAAACCATCCTGATGCTGAGATCTACAGCCCGCCCTACTTATTCAAGAGCAATGGAGAACTGGCCAGCAGACCTGAAATTAAAGCTGCTCCAGAAAAGGCTCCTCAAGGAAGTGTGATTACCATCAACACTAGCAGAGCCATTTCTTACTTCTCTATCATCAGATATAGCTCTAATACCCACAGCACCAATAACGAACAGAGAAGAATCCAACTTCCTGCTACCCGTGTTGGCCATAACCAGTACCAGGTAACTATTCCGGATCCAAATGTAGCGGTTCCAGGTTACTATATGCTTTTTGGTGTTGATGGAAACGGGGTGCCTAGTGTGGCACATAACATCATGCTGGATCCTTCTGCTCCTGCACAGGATAAGTGTGAAATTGAAGAAATAGCCTTGGAATACCACCTGAACGGAAGCGGTTGGAGACGCATGGCTGGTTCTGCTTTTACCGTAAAAGCAGGAGAC
>JBCBKZ010000331.1:0-6180 GCA_038520955.1 Bacteroidota bacterium
AGTACTTTCTCGTACCAACTAGCTGATACTTCTATATCCTTAACCCGTATGGCTACATGATCAAGGAAAGAAAGGGTGAAGAGAACGTTTGATTCTTCCATACTTCTTCAGGTATTAGAGAGACAAATTACTGATCAAAAGGTCTAATCAGGGCATCCAGTAAACTGGCTAATTCTCTACGGGTAACAGGCTTTTCCAGCGGGACATCTCCCGAAAAGTATTCCTCACCAATGGCATTATTCAAGTAGGTTCTGGCCGCTTCTATCTCCATCGAAGGTGCATCTTCCTGGATTAATTTATTCAGATCAAGAATTAGCTGTGAGGCGGTTAATTCTTCTGTTGGAAGCACTAAGTCAGGAGAACTAGCATTTAGAAAAGGAGCAGCTCGTTCTAATATGCTTAGGTAGGCCTTATCCCTCCTCATCGCACTATCAGGGTAAAACCATGTCTGGTTGGCCCATTTGTAGGGTACGCCATGTCCTCGCATAATACCGGTAGTACCTATGCGTTGGATAGCAGCAAAATCTTCTTCAGAAGGATCTGTATCCAGATAGGGGAGTAGCCAACAGTTAGCTTCCAATAAGGAAGATTGAAGGACACTGACGGCCAGTTCGCTGGGTTCTGTGCCTTGATCTACACATAGGGCTGCAGCAGCTCCTGCCGCTTGTCCAATGAGCATTACCGCAGGTTGTAGTCTGCTAGCCCCATTTACCAGATGGGTAACTGAGATACTCTTTTCGGCTACTATCATCCCATTTAGGCCAGAAGGAACCAGAGATCCCCAAGGAATGGAGAAAGAGGGAATTGGGGGGTAAGATTCTGGAGGAGCATTCGGATTTTTGTCGTGGTGATGATCCAAGGGGTAATCTCCTACAGCTATGGCCTGCTGATAAAGGGCTCTATCAGTATTCTCATAAGGGTCAACTAGGTCCTCTAACCTGAGCTGCACCAAACCCTCTACCCGTCTCGCCTCTCTGTGGTAAGGGATAAATGGAAGTAAATCTTCAGTAGGGAAGACATCCTTAGCTAACCCCAGATTAGTATAACCTGCTTCATTCTGGAGGAAGTAGATGAAGTTAAGCGAACGTTCCTTCGCTAACTGATAGACTGAGTCTCTTTGGCCATGAGAGAGGGGGATGATGTTAGCATAATAATCATTCCCATTATTAGGCCAGTTCAACATGAACTTCCCATTTGGCATCTCACCATAGTTCAACATAAAGTCGCAAGTGGGAACTTTCTTTTCTTCATCCTCACATACTTCTTGACAAAGGCAGGTGAACTCTGCCGGATCATAGCCAGGAGGTTCTGGTATGCGTACATCTACTGAGTCAGGGAAAAAGGAGACTACGGCTGTATAGGTGAGATCTTGTATGTGCTCATTATAAGGGTCTTCCGGTGTGTCTGTTCCTGTGGTAAAGCCCGCACCTGCGAGTGGGAGGACATCTCCTAACTCTGTGGCTTCTATGAGAATATCAGATGAGATGCTAAGCTGTTCTCCATCTTTCCCTTCAAAAACGGCCCCAGTAACCTTATCCCCATCCTTCAGGACTTCTGTTATTCTATATCCGTGGTATCTGGTAATGTTAGGCTCTGCTTCCACTAGTTGAGTCCACATCATGTTCCCTATCTGTGGTTCAAAGAGGGTATTACTCACCCAGCCTGTAAACACACTATCCGGGCCTCCATAGTAGTCGTACAGCATTTGTCTGAACTCACCCCAGAGCCCGGAAGGTAATTTATGGTTTCCATCAGTGGCTCCTACACCAGCGGCAGTGAGCATGCCTCCCAACCAGGGAGTCTCTTCTATTAGTATCACCTTTGCACCCATTCTGGCGGCCTGAATAGCAGCGGGAGTTCCACTGGCACCTCCTCCTACCACTAGTACCTGGGTTTGAAGGTAGGGTCGCTGGTTTTGACAGGAAAAAAAAGAGAATAGGAGAATGATTCCTCCCAGTATCATGTATGGTTGAATGCTCCTCATGTGGAAAGGGTCTTTTCCCATAAGATAGGAGAGAATTTCCTGAAATGATATACTCTTAGACTAAGAATTTAGCTGAGTGGAGAATGCCATCCCCATTTGTTGTTGGTACTTCTCTATCACCCTGAAAATTTCTTTTAGGGTAACCTGCTCTATTTTTGTGAGTTCTACCAATGGAATAAGGTTATCAGCAGTCAGTTCCTTTCTGATTTGGGAAGTTTGGTGCTGAAGCCTTAGGCGCATCATGAAATAGTACGACTGATGTAGCTCCTGATATTCTTCCTGACTCAGGACCTTCTTCTGCTTTAGTTCCAGTAGTCTGTGCCCGGTATTTGTAGCTTCTATCTCATGCTTCAACGCGTATACTCTGACCATTTCTACCAGAGAGTTCATCGGACTTTTGATATCCAGACCTTTTTTCTTGTTGGCCTGCTCAGTCAGTTTAAATCCTCTGAAGAAGGTGAGAGGAGGTTTACGCTCAATAGCACCTCTACTTTCCTGTTGGAAGAAGGTGGCAGAGCCTTTCTCAAGCGTATTAAAGACATTGGTTTTCAGGGACTGCAGTAATCTGCTATCTCCGAAGATGCTTCTGGCATCAAAGAAGGACCTACTCTCCTGTAAATGCATGGCGGTAGGCTGCTTAATCCATATCTGGAAATACCTTTTCCAATTCAGCAACGGCTGGTTCCATTTAGGATTTTGGGCCATTACTTTATGTTGGCAGTAATCGAAACCTACCTGATTTAACTCGAAGTTGATGTGTTTAGCCAGTTCCAGGAAGTAGGCAGAAACATGTTCTTTGTCTTCAGGATGAGGATCATCATAAATGATGGCATTGTCCTGGTCCGTAGCTAATGTTTGTTCCATTCTCCCTTCACTCCCAGTAGCAATGAAAGAAAATGCTACTGGAGGATTCCCAACTTTATCCATAGCTCTATGGATAATACGCTGGGTAATGGCATCCACTATCCCACTGATCACCTGATTGACGATCTCTGGCCTCATGCCTCTTTCAATGAGCCTGTCTACGATGGCCGGAACTTTGGTCCATGCAGAAGCTAGTTCTTCGACCTCATTGGCCCGCTGTATACTCTGTATGAAAATGAAAGGAGAGTGGGTAGGATCGTGAAGGAGCTGTTCCAGTGAAACTATCCCGATAATTTCCTGCTCACTTTCTACACCCAGGTATCTTCTTTGGTGTTGGAACATACCTAAGATGGCTTCATGCTTATAGGCTCCTTCATGTATGGAAGGAACGGGTTGCTGCATGATGGTAGAAACTTCTTCTTGAGGATCCACCTCAGAGGACACTACCTTTATTCTCAAATCTCTGTCAGTCAGAAAACCTATTACCTCTTCTTCTCTATCCTTGATCAGGATGTACTCCTGGTCAAAGTGGGTCATAATATTGGCTACCTCCTGTATACTCTGGTCCTGAAAACAGGCAAAATCCGGAGGAATAATGGCAGCAGTAATCTTCTCATTAAAGGTATAATCAGCTCCCTGAAAACCAGACTCAGGCCCTGGTTGTGTATTCACAAAAGACACATACCCGCTTTGGAGCATTCTTTTCCCTAGCTGTTGGGTATAGAAATCGCCAAAGTCAGTATACTCCCTACATAGATAGAGGAAATCATCCTTAGGTAAGGTAAATATGGTAGAGTTCTTGATAGCACGAGTGGTTCTGATGGCTGTCAGGTTATTCAGCAAGATTGACATAGAACCAAATGTGGAGTTGGGGAGAAACTCCTCCCGGTAGGATTTAGTTCCATCATGATCCAGGAAGTACTTTTCTACCTTTCCAGAAACAAGGATGGATAATTCATTTAAGCTGCTGACATTTTGCTCATAGAGGACTTCATCAGCTTTTAGCTGCTTTTCCTTCATGAGCTTGAGAAGTTTATTCAATACTTCCTCAGGCAGCAAATGAAATGGAGCTACTTTTTTTAGGGTTGATATATCCAGGCGCTCCATATCCTTCTTTTTAACTAACAATGTTCTCACAATATCCTCTAGAAATTGAATATTGGTAAAAGTACAACTATTCTAGGATGAATAATTGAAAATTTGTGAAAAATTCGTATTAAATTTTAGCGAATTACTAATTCGTGTGCCTTTCTAGTTATAAGAAAATCTCTCTTTAAGTCCTCCTACAGAAATCAGGAAAGTGCCAGTCTCCAGAATTTCAGTCCCATCTCTGTCAGGGTAACTAAGATGTACCTGAGGCAGAATATCAAACTCACAAGTAATGGACTCACCAGGAGCCAACTCTACCTTCTCAAACCACTTCAGCGCCTTTACGGGACGACTGATCTGGCCGTACTCATCAGAGATAAACCACAGAATACTTTCCTTGCCCTTACGATCACCCGTATTAGTGATGGTCACTTTAGCCGTAAGTTCTTCTACACCAGAAATAGCTTTAGTGCTTAATTCCAGATTAGCGTATTCGAAAGAAGTATAGCTTAGTCCATCTCCAAAGTCAGCAATGGAGTATCTCCAGCGTTCATCTCCATCTGGAAAAGGCTGAGCATCAGAAAAGATAGAAAATTTATGGTTGTAAGGGATGGTGTGCCCTTGCTTATATGGATAGGTAAAAGGAAGTTTTCCTGAAGGGTTCTCCTTGCCAGAAAGGACTGCTGCAATAGCGGGTGCACCTTCCAGTCCAGGTAAACCCGCCCATAGAATAGCTGAACAGAGATCTGCCTGATTAGGGAAAGTTCTGGGTCTACCTTCCAGTAACACCAGAACTACAGGTTTTCCAGTAGCTATGGCTTCATCCAGCCATTCAAGCTGTTCTTCAGGAAGATTCAGATCCAGTATATCTCCAAATCCTTCAGAGTAGGTTTCTTCTCCTGCAATGAACAGAATGACATCCGTCTCTTCAGCTAAAGTTTGCATCTCAGTTCTATCTCCACTCAGGATATTGTCAGTCCCAAACTCCTGCTGCATGCCTTCCAACACAGTAAGCATACTATCCGGATACATGAAATCGTCCGTACCTATCCATCTCCATGTCCAGCCCCCACATATTCTGTTTTTTAGATTGGCATTTGGGCCACAAACCAGCATTTTCTTATCAGCTGAAAGTGGGAGAATGTTATCCTGATTCTTAAGGAGAACCAGAGAATCTACAGCCGACTGATAATTGGAAGATTTGAAGGTGGCCTTTTCTTCTTTGGTAGGAAGGACCTCTGTAGGATAGGGTTGGGAGAATAAGCCTAATTCTTCCTTGAGAATGAGGATTCTTTCAACAGATTCATCTATTCTCTCCATGGAGATATGTCCTTCTTCCACTAATTCTTGCAAAAGGGTACAAAATTCTGTGTCCAGTGGGACCATAGACATATCTATGCCTGCATCTATGGACATGTAAACAGCTTCCTTCATGGTAGCAGCCACCTTATGGCCTCTATGTAGCCTAATAACGTCCTGCCAATCCGTTACCACTACACCATCAAACCCTAGCTCTCCTCTCAGTAAATCAGTGAGGATTTCACGACTTGCGTGTACAGGTACTCCATTGATTTCTCCACTATTGATCATAAAGGTTCTTACCCCTCCTTCAACAGCAGCCTGGAAGGGAGGAAGGTAAAATTCCCTCAGGCGTTGCATGCCTATCTCTGAGGGAGACCTATCAAAACCGGTTTTGGGCTCAGAATAGGCCAAGAAGTGCTTGGCACAGGCAGCTATTTTGATGGCATGATCCTCTCCTTTTTCTTGCAGGGCCTCAATATAGGCTTTGCCCATCTCAGAACAGAGATAGGGATCTTCGCCAAAGGTCTCATGGAATCTGGGCCAAAGTGGTTGTTGCGCCACATCCAGTATAGGGGCAAAATTCCATAGATGACCTAATCCTAGGGATTCTGCCAGCGTAATCTTAGCTGCATTCTCAACATGGGTAGGGTCAAAAGTGGCTCCAATATTAATGTTGTGTGGGAAAACAGTCCCTTCTTTTACATAATTAGTCCCATGAACATGGTCAATGCCATAGATGACAGGGATACGGTGAAGCTGATGCTTCACACTTAGCTCCTGAATGCGTTTAACGAGCTGAATCCAATCCTCAGAAGCAATCCCCTTTCCATTCAGAAAAGAACCTATCTGAAAATCTCTTAGGAAAGGAATAAGTTTTTCTTCATCAAGAATGATCTCCTCTACATCCCAAAATTTCTCTTGAATTTCGTCTGTGCAAATGG
>JBCBKZ010000332.1:0-6178 GCA_038520955.1 Bacteroidota bacterium
TGCCTTACACAAAAACAACACACCCTGTCGTCTGCTCATTCGCCTGAAGTATCCGATAAAATCCTATTAAATTATTAATCCATTCAGAACCATGGACCCTTTTCAGGATCCGGTTGTTAGCTCTAGTAATGGAATAACTGGCTTCTAGCCTTCTTTCTTCATGGTTTGCATTAAGGCAAACACGTCTATAACCAGCATAATTAATGGGAAAGCCGCAGCTTGCATTCCTCCTCCCGAACTCAATGCATGAATCAGGTCCATTAACTCAGTGGCCGTCCTCATTACCAGGTACAGCTGGATCATGGCATTGTTTTTCTTTAGGAGCGCAAACAGGCCTATAACCCCTGTTGCGAGATTACGGGCAATGTATAGCCCCATAGGGCCGCCCAGCGAAAGTGCCCCGGCAGCGTCAAGGGCTTCCCAGCCGCCAAACTGCATACCCGGATTTACATACGCCAAGATGCTAAACATGAATGTCATGGCCGTCACAACCCATACATAGATCGTGATCCATTTTGGAGTAGTAGACATAGTGTTGATGTGTTGGTTTTGAAATACTTAAAGGTCATACAATCTATTCTGCCATTGGATATACAAACAGGGAGTTCAACTGTAGAAATGAGCCTAAAATGGTCCAGGAATAGAGGGAATTCACTCTACCAGGAGGACTAGCGTGCATTCCAGAGAATTGGGAGGCAGTAACTTTACTGATCTAAACTAACAGTGTTATATTTTTTACCGAAACAATAATTGCAACCCATACTCTTTCTTATATATCTTTTGAATAATTGTAGTTAGCCCATAGAGACCTATATTCAGCTTAATGCCAAGAGCCTATTCCATTCTGATAGTTGATGATGATGAGGATATTCTCCTCTCAGCTAAAATGGTCCTCAAAAGACACTTCAGTTCTGTCGCTACCGAAAATAATCCCCATAAGCTGGAACAGCTGCTACAAGCCTCTCCCATATCATTGGTTTTGTTGGACATGAACTTCACTTCCGGCTTTACCAGTGGAAAAGAAGGATTACGCTGGTTAAAGAAAATCAAGAAGATCTCTCCTGAGACCCAGGTGATACTGATGACAGCCTTTGGGGATGTGCAACTGGCTGTGAGAGGTATGAAGGAAGGTGCGGCTGATTTTATTCTCAAGCCGTGGGAGAATGACCAGCTCATCCAGATCATCAAACAGATAAAGGGAGACAACCCTTCTCCCACGTCCAGAGC
This sequence comes from Bacteroidota bacterium, assembly GCA_038520955.1. Lineage (GTDB taxonomy): Bacteria > Bacteroidota > Bacteroidia > J057 > J057 > JBCBKZ01. The sequence continues at coordinate 1,228 of JBCBKZ010000332.1, forward strand.
TGCTGCAAGCAGAACCAGCGCTTCTACTTCCACCAAAACGGAGATCATTGGGAAGAATAGCCAAATGCAGGGTCTATTCTCTATTATCCAGAAGGTGGCTCCCACAGATGCTAATGTGCTCATACTGGGAGAAAATGGTACAGGCAAGGAGCTTTTTGCCAGGAGAATACATGAAGAGTCTAATAGATCCTCAGCGCCCTTCATACAGGTAGACCTTGGAGCTTTGGCAGAAAACCTCTTCGAGTCAGAGCTATTTGGGCATGTAAAGGGAGCATTTACAGATGCCAGGGAAGACAGGAAGGGAAGATTCGAAGCTGCTGAGGGAGGAACCCTCTTCCTTGACGAGATTGGCAATTTATCCCTCCCCTTACAAGCCAAGCTGCTCACAGCCCTCCAAAGTAGAACCATCAATAGAGTAGGTTCGAACAAGGTGCTCCGGGTAGACATCAGATTGATTTGTGCAACCAATAAAAACATTCAGGAAATGGTCAAAGAAGGCAGCTTCAGACAAGACCTTCTTTATAGGATCAATACAGTTCCCCTAACGCTTCCTGCTTTAAGAGAAAGGGTCTCTGATCTTCCAGAATTGATCAAGTTCTTCGCCAAAAGATATGCGGATAAATACCAGACTGCTGCTATCACACCTGGGCCAACGGTTCTAAAACAGCTTGAAAGCTATAATTGGCCGGGAAATGTGAGAGAACTACAGCATATGGTAGAACGAGCTACCATCATGGGCATAGATAGCTTACTACAATTTTCTCCCACAGAAGAAGCTTCCTCTCCAGCTGTTTCGGATAGCCTTAATCTGGAAGACAGGGAGAAACAGGCTATTCTCCAGGCATTAAAAAAGTATAGTGGAAACATCAGCAAAGCGGCCAAGGAATTGGGACTAGGGAGAACGACTTTATACAGGAAAATGGATAAATATGGCCTTTAGAGAATGAAGACATCGTGCCTAAAAAGGTCGTTGAGGTTCTCGAAACGACAAACCTTCAAGGAACCATTTATGCCTTCGAGAGCCTCAGGCACCTTAGAGAATAATGTAGCGAAGAGAGGAAAGCAGTTTTGCTAATCCTACTATTCCAGATTTATGAAGACATTCAGACTACAACTTATCATCCGCATCCTTGGAATTGTACTCATCATTTGGGGGATCAAACTTACTTCCTTACAGGAAGACCCCAAATGGATGACGCAAATTCTCCTCTGGGGCTTGATGATAGGGCTGGTCATAGAACTCATCTATTTTGTCGAAAAAACCAATAGAGACCTAAGCAATTTTCTGCTAGGCATAAAATACAAGGACTTCACCCAAACTTTTTATGAGGGTAAACAGGGTAAGTCGTTCTCCCTCCTACATAACTCATTTAACCAGATCATCAATAGCTTTCAGGACCTCAGGGCAGAGAAAGAATCTCACTACCAGTACTTGCAGTATGTAGTGGAACAGGTCAGGGTAGCACTAATCTGTTACAATACTGAGGGAGAGGTAGTGCTTATGAATCATGCCGCAAAAGACATCCTGGGCAGGCCACATCTGAAGTATTTGAATTCTCTGCAGAAACTGGTGCCTGAGCTATATGAGGTCATACTAGAAATTGAAGCTGGTGAGGGCAAACTGATCAAGTTTGTAGTAAACGGCCAACTCAAACATGTGTCTGTTCAGGCAAGTGCCTTCAGCCTACAGGATCAAGGCTATACCCTACTCTCTCTGCAAGATATCCGGCAGGAACTGGATGAGAAGGAGATGGAGAGTTGGCAGAAGCTGATACGTGTACTTACCCATGAGATCATGAACTCCGTAACGCCCATTATTTCCCTCTCAGGCGTCATACATGAGTACTTGGCGGATGAAGACAATCAGGCTATCCCCTTAGCTACTATACCGGAATCCCATGCTGAAGATATGCTTCAGGGCATACAGACCATAGAAAAAAGGAGTAAGGGGTTATTACAGTTCGTGAAGGCTTACCGCAACCTAACCCGAATTCCTCCTCCGGAATTTGAGATGCTAGACCTGACCTACATTCTCCAACAAATTCTGGTCTTGCTGAAAGCCGAATTGGAAACGGCCCATATAGCTGTTGCTACGGAGCTACCTGATAAGCTACCGGTGTATGCAGACGCAAAGCTACTGGAACAGGTCTTCATCAACCTCATCAAGAATGCTATGGAAGCGGTAGCTGGTCAGAAACAGCCTGCTATCAAAGTCCAGGGATTCACAGATGCTCAGCAGAAGGTAGTCATTCAGGTTCACGATAATGGACCTGGCATTCCTTTGGAACTTCAGGACAAACTGTTCATTCCTTTCTTTACCACCAAAAGCCAGGGATCAGGAATTGGCCTAAGCCTTTCTCAGCAAATCATCCGAATACACAAAGGAGAAATCACCTTCAAAAGTGAAAGGGGAAAAGGAAGTGTGTTTACTATTTCTCTATAGTGTTGGCTTTTCAGAATTTTTGCACGCAAAGCCGAAGAGATCAACTTCCGTTTCAGGTTCAGGAGTGTTAAAATAAGATCCCGGTCGACCCACCAAACAATCCCCAGCAAGCTCACCGGGATGACAATTAATGGTTATGTGGAACAGCTAAAGGGAATTTCCCTCATCCAATCTTCAATTCCACCGCTTTTTTTGTAAGTTGAGTCAGCTATTACCTGCTTATGGAGACTATCACATTTGACTTTGGCGCTATCCTTTCCCAGTTACTACAGGGGCTTTTCTACATCACTGTATTTTTCCTCCTACTCATGGTGGCAAAATGGTTGAAGCATTTCTTCAATTCCTATGACCTGGACGAGGAACTGGTGGAGAAAGACAATACAGCCATTGGGTTGAGCTTTGCAGGCTATTGCCTGAGTATCGCCATCATATTCGTGGCTGCCTATTCTGGTTCCACCAAAGGATTTGGGCTGGATGCACTGGAAGTCATCGGTTACTCTCTGGGAGGCATTCTTCTCCTTAACCTTTCCAGAGAAATCAACAATAGATTCATTCTCACCAAGTTTCCCGTAAGAAAGGAACTCATAGAAGACCAGAATGCTGGTACCGGCATAGTGGAGGCCGCCGTTTATATTTCTTCCGCCCTCATCATAGCAGGATCTATTTATGGAGAAGGAGGAGGCCCACTCAGCGCGCTCATCTTTTTCGTGATTGGACAGATAGGGCTTATCCTTTTTGCCTGGATGTATGAGAAAACCATCCCCTACTCCTTCCATCACGAAATAGAGCAAGACAATGTAGCTGCAGGAGCTGGCTTCTCCGGAGGCCTGATATCCATAGGCATCATCATTATGGGGGCCATCTCGGGAGATGTAAACCATCTTGCCCAGGATATTATCGCAGTAATGTTTGACCTCCTGCTTGTCATCGTTTTCCTGATTATTCTGAGATTTGTTCTGGACAGAATTATTCTCCGTAAATCCAATCTTCTTGACGAAATTACCCGAGACCAAAACCTGGGAGCCGGCATACTGGAAATGGTCCTGGCCATTAGCTTTGCTACGGTTATGTTTTTTATGATATGAGAAGGTTCCCCTTCTTTGTGGGACTGATTGTAAGTGGCCTGATCAGTCTATTAGGCTGTCAACATTCATCTGATCGAGAAATGAACCTATCAGTCCATACAGAGGGCGTAGCCTACGAGATATTTGTACAGGCCTTTGCAGATGGAAATGGAGATAATATTGGAGACTTCATTGGCTTGACTCGCAAGCTTGACTATATACAGGACCTGGGCGTCGACATGCTTTGGCTGATGCCCATTCATCCTTCCCCTTCCTACCATAAGTATGATGTAACAGACTATAAAGCCGTCCACCCGGATTATGGGAGCATGGAAGACTTTGAGACATTCCTGGAAGAAGCCCATAGAAGAAACATCAAAGTCATTCTGGATATGGTCTTCAACCATAGTTCAGATCAACATCCCTGGTTCCAACTGGCATTGGAAGGGCCTGAGAATGTGTACCGGGATTATTACGTATGGTCAGATGAAGCAGAGGTCATGGCCAAAGATCCGGAATGGCACTGGTTGGATGTGAAGGAAGCCTGGCAAGGAGAAGGAGCCTATGATAGAGAGAAATATTATGGCTTCTTCTGGAAAGCCATGCCCGACCTGAATCTATACCATCCTCCACTAAGACAAGAGATCATGGAAATTGGAAAGTTCTGGCTGGACAAGGGCGTAGATGGATTTAGGCTGGATGCGGTGAAGTTCCTGAATAGAGAAGAGAATGTAGCAGATAATGTAGCTTTCCTGAAAGAATTTACTGACAGCATGAAAACCGTCAATGAGGAGGTGTATATAGTAGGAGAAGTGTGGGACTCTGCCTCAGCCATAGCGCCTTACCTGGGAGGCATACCCTCTGCCTTTAATTTTGACCTGGCAACGGCTATGGTTACGGCTGCCAAGACAGGAAAGGACAGTCTGAAAATCGTAGAGACATGGCAGCGTATTCAGGAGCAGTATCAGGCACATTCTCAAGATTACTATGATGCCACATTTCTGACCAACCATGACATGGACAGAATTGGCTCAGAAGTAAAAGGAAATACAAATCGGATGAAGGTAGCTGCTAGCCTCCTCCTAACATTGCCAGGAACTCCTTTCATCTATTATGGAGAAGAACTCGGTATGCTGGGAAAGAAGCCTGACGAACAAATCCGGGAACCCTTCCTTTGGACAGCCGAAGCTGAAGACCCGGACTATGCAAAATGGGAAGAGGTCCAGTACAATTCCCCTGATCAATTAGTCCCTCTTAGCCAACAAACAAAAGAGGATTCTTCCTTATATCATCATTACAAAAAGCTGATCAAGCTAAGGAAGGATCATAAAGCGCTTCTTGAAGGAACACTCCTTCCCTATTCTAAAGAAGTACAGCCCCAACTAATAGCCTTTTACCGAACCATTGAAGCAGAGAAGCTGCTGGTGATCCATAACCTCTCCGG
>JBCBKZ010000333.1:0-6131 GCA_038520955.1 Bacteroidota bacterium
TAAATCCAAAACTAGGTTGAAAAATAGCATTGGATTTAATTCTCTTTACTTTGTTGGGGAGAATAAGTTCTTTGATACTTTTTTCTTCTCTATTTCCATAGGTAGAAACATATTTATGAATGATTCTTTTAAAAGCCATTTCAATTTCTGGAGTCCTACTCTCCTATTTGGAATTAACCTGAAAAAGATAGACCGATAAGGTTTCTCCCTATTGAGAAGTAAATGCCTAATCTGTCATAGCTGGGGCGAAATATCTTTCGCCCCTACTGAAAGCCCGATGATAGGAATCGTCTGATCATGTTATCTACCCTAAATCCTTCCGCATAACTGGCAAGGCCCTTCCTGGTATACTACTGGCATGTTCCCCTACCCTTTCAAAGCCTTTCTTGAGGTAGAAGGCTTCTGCATGTGGATCGGCTTCCAACAGGAGAGTTGTTACCCCCAACTCTAGTATAGCTCTGTAAGCATGAGCTAGAAGGATGCTTCCTATCCCCTCTCCTATTACCGAAGGATCTATAAATAGATCATCCAGCCAAACCTCATCCTCTTTCTGGACTAAGCTGTAGAACCCAATTAGCACCTCATTATGTAGGGCTTTCATAACGATATTCTCCTGAATAAAAGAAGTTGTAATGGTGAGGTCTTCATCCCAGGCCTTCATCTGTTCAGGGCTATATCCCCAGAAAGCCTTAGAACGCTTACATAGCGCACTAAGGCTTTCATGGTCCGACTCCATAGCCAGCACAATGTCTATTTCGTTCATGCTTAGTTGATGGGGACAGAAACGCGAGTCTGGTCCCAGCTTATCATCAATTGGCTTTTGTTGATAGTATCCTGATCAGCAAAGGAAATGGTCAGCATTTCTGTTACGGAAGGTAGGCTTTCCACGGCTGCATTCACTGATAATACATCAAACTCTGCCTCTCTGGAAGCTTTTGCTCCCCAACCTACTCCCCAACTGTATTCTCCACTGTTCAGAACTACTTCCCAACTGGATTCTCCGGGAACTGTCCAAAGAGAATAGGTTCCTGCGGCTAAATCCTCACCACCAAAACTGATCTCTTTGCTAGTGGTGAAAGTAGTAGGCTCATTGGCACCTGTTCTCCAGGTAACTCCATAAGGAACCAGCTCTCCAAAGATCACTCTTCCTTTCTTGGAAGGTCTGCAATAGAACACCTCCATATCCAGATCCTCTACAGAATGGGTTACTACCTCTTCCGGACTGGCTTTCTTGGTCTGTTTTTGCAGTATAGGGAAGGCTATCATCATCAAGACAATCAAAGCCACCACTACAATGCCAAACCACATTAAAAATTTCTTCATGGTATGCGTATTATGATTTTCAGACAAAGGTACAGAAATCTGGCAGATCTCTTCTTTTCTCTCTTTCTGTATATTCTCTACCTTATTCGAGCCAAAGACCTAATGTAAGCAGGTGAGGGAGGATCTGCGGAGAAGAAATCACCTTTCTTTCCTTCAGTAAGGGCCCATCTATCCAACCAGGAAATTCCGGATCTGCCAAACCAACCTATGGGATGCTCATAAGCCACATCTGAGCTAGCCTCTGCTATGGAAACAAAGGTATATCCGTGATCTACGTGCATTTGAAGGAGTTCATCCAGGTAATCTGCGTTCAATCTGTTGGCATGTAGCAAAAGCGTATGAGGAATATTTCTGCCGAAGAGTTTCATAGACATATTCTCATAGAATAGCAGTTTCTCCTCCATATAGAAGAGGTAGTCGCTTGCCACTTTCTTCATGAGCTGTTCGTCCTTCACATACATAGCGCTATCATATGCGTAGGCAAAGAGGTACTCCTCATTGTCTATGGTTACAAAAGCAGTTTGATAGTTAAGCTCTTCTAGCACCTGATCTAGAGAGTCATTCTTTTCCTGAGTTTGGCCTGTATGGAGAAAGGGATGCCTAAACCAATCTAAGGACTGCCCATAGGACTCCACCAATGGGCGGGTATGTACTTCTCCCTTTTGAATCTCCTCCTTGTATTCTGCCAGGGTCAGTCTGTTGTAGTCTGGGTGAGAGTAGGTATGATTCCCTAATTCCATTCCGGCATCCAACCAGTCCCTCAGCAATTGGTATCTGGCAGAATCCAGTTTCCCTTTCCTGTGAAGTTTACCTTCGTTTACAAAGCCTATGGCTGGGGCTTTATGTTTAGTGAGGGCCGAAAGTAGTCCCTTGGTGATAATCTGCTGATTCTCTATTCCCCCATGACGGTAGGTAACCGTAGGTAAATCATCTATGGTGATACAGATTTTTTTGTCTTGTCCATTCACTGTAACACTCCATAAAATCAGAAAAAGGAAAAGGTATTTTTTCATCTTGTCTCATTTTTGAGGGAAGTTAGCCTTCTTTTTCTAATTGAGTTGTGTAGCTTAGCGGAAAAAGCATGTCATTCCAGGATCAAGTCGTTTTTATTACCGGAGGTGCCTCAGGGATCGGAAAAGCCGCCGCTATTGCATTCGCTAAAGCAGGAGCTATTGTGGTCTTTTCTGATATTCAGGAAGAAGCCGGAAAAGAAGTAGAAAAAGAAATTATAGAAGCAGGAGGAAGAGGAAAATTCTATTTGTTGAATGTAGCAGAATATGAAGAAGTAAAGGCCACCCTCGAAAAGGTAGTTGAAGAATTTGGGAAACTGGACGTTGCTTTGAATAATGCAGGCATAGGGGTTCCCCCCATGTTTACCAAGGATATTCCCTTAGAAATTTGGCATCATGTGATCGCCGTAAATCAGAATGGCGTATTCTATTGCATGAAGGAAGAGCTGAAATATATGGAGCCTGCGGGTAAGGGGAGCATCATCAATATCTCCAGCCTGAGTGGGTTACGCTCCTTCCCTAAGCAACTCGCCTATGGCGCCAGTAAGTTTGCCGTTATAGGGATGACCAAAACAACCGCTGTAGAGTACGCCAGGAAAGGCATACGTGTAAACGCCATTTGCCCGGTATTCATTGATACCCCCATGGTGGACCAGGTCCTTTCTACGGCGCCGGAATTGGAGGCTAAATTAGTCAAAGGCATCCCTGTAGGAAGAATGGGAAAGCCAGATGATGTGGTCAATGCCATCATGTGGTTAGCCGACCCTAAAAGCGACTTTATTACCGGTCTTGCCCTGCCTGTAGACGGTGGTCAAATGGCTTAAGGAACAATCACTTACCTTTTTTAAGAAAGCTTTGATTTTTCTCACTTGAGAATTGGAAAAGCTACATCTTTTTCATATTGTTGTTATACTAATTATTAGCATAGCATTAAAAATATACTTTCTCATGAATCAGACTCAAGAAATTCCTAAAGTATTTCAGAAAGCTGATGACTTTCTCCCGATTCAGGGAACAGACTATGTAGAGCTGTATGTCAGCAATTGTAAGCAGGCTGCTCACTTCTACAAATCAGCATTTGGCTTCCAGTCATTAGCGTATGCTGGCCTTAAGACCGGACTTACCGACAGAGAATCTTATGTCATGGTCCAGGACAAGATTAGGTTAGTACTCACCTCTCCTCTTAAAGCAGGCACTGCGATTGGGAAGCATATAGATGAACATGGAGACGGTGTGAAAGTGGTAGCTCTGTGGGTAGAAGATGCGGAAAAAGCCTTCTATGAAACAGTAAGCAGAGGGGCCAAGCCTTTTATGGAACCTACCAAGGAAGAGGATGAATATGGTCATATCATCAAATCAGGCATCTACACTTATGGAGAAACCATCCATATGTTTATAGAGCGTACAGATTATGAGGGAGTCTTTCTCCCAGGTTTTGAGAAATGGGAAACCACTTACAATCCTGCGCCTATTGGCCTGAAGTACATAGATCATATGGTGGGCAATGTTCCCTTGGGAGAAATGAACCAGTGGGTGAGTTTTTATCAGGACGTACTTGGATTCACTCAGATTCTTTCCTTTGATGATAAGGACATCTCTACTGAGTACACGGCCCTCATGTCCAAGGTTATGAGCAACGGGAATGGCAGAATCAAATTTCCTATCAATGAGCCTGCGGATGGTATGAAGAAATCTCAGGTAGAAGAATATCTGGACTTTTATGGAGGAGCAGGTGTGCAGCACCTAGCAGTAGCATGTGAGAGCATCATAGATACAGTAACAGCCTTGAAAGAAAGAGGAATAGAATTCCTGCGCGTGCCTGATACCTATTATGAAGAACTGAAAGGCAGAGTAGGGAATATCGATGAGGATATAGAGTCCTTGAGAAAGCTCGGGATACTGGTGGACAGAGATGATGAAGGATATCTACTTCAGATTTTCACTCAACCTGTAGAGCCCAGACCTACCATGTTCTTCGAAATCATTCAGCGTAAAGGCGCTACTTCCTTCGGGAAAGGCAATTTTAAGGCATTATTCGAAGCCATAGAAAGAGAACAGGAACTGAGAGGAACCTTATAATTTATCCTCCCTTGACAGAAAACGCCCAAGTGAGTGCAGCTTTGCTGTGCTCACTTGCCATTTTATACTTATCCTTCTGCTACCCAAACGGAAACCGATCCCCCTTCTACGAAGAATTCTCCCCAACCATCCTGGTTAATGCTTACTCGCTCACTTCTATGCCCGAGGAAATCTACATAGGTCTTACCTGCATTCCTATGCCCAACATACATCCATTTGTGGCCTGTGCTTCCATTAGTTAGGAGAACCGCGCAACCAGATCCTTCTATTTCCTCTACTCCTTCTCTGGTCCAGCCTATCGTATTTGGGTGATCCCAGAAATCATGCTGAGGCCCATAAGCAAAGTCCTTTCTAGCCGTGATGAGTTCTTTGAGTTTGGGGACAGGTACCAGTTCTATGTCATACTCATTTCCATCTCTTCCCCTATCTCTATACTTGGCGCCATAATAGTCAGCATAAAAGACGCAGGGATAGCCTTCTTCTCTCAGGAGAATAATCGCATAGGCAAGAGGCTTAAACCACCAATCTACGGGCGCTTCCAAAGCCTGCAAAGGCTGAGTATCATGATTTTCTACCAGGGTAACCGCTAAGGAAGGCTGCTCCTGCATGAGGGTGCGGTCTTTGATTCTCCGCATATCATAACTAGAACCCGAAACGGATGCCACATGGAAGTTCTTATGTAAGGGCGCGTCAAAGAGGGACATACTCCCAGCCGTATGGTGAATATAGGTATGTAGTTTCTCCACATCATTGGGATCCCAGTATTCTCCAACCGCGAAGATGTTCGGATTTACTCTTCGCATATAGGCTAGCCATTCCCTAAAAAAACTGTACTGAATGTGCTTAACGGCATCTATTCTAAACCCATCAATGCCTGTTTCAGCTATCATCCACTTCCCCCAACGGGTCAACTCAGTACGCACCTCGGGGTGATTCATGTCTATGTCTGAGAACATAAGGTAGTCATAGTTCCCAAACTCGTTAGCCACCATCTCCTCCCAGTCTTTGCCTCTTCCTACAAACTTGAAGATGGAATTGTCCTGTATGTTCTCCGCCCAGTCTACCCCATCGAAATGTCTATAGGTCCATTCAAAGTCCGAGTACTTCCCCTTTCTCCCTTCAAAGCGGAAATTGGTCCAGGCTTCTATCCATTCCTCTCCCCCATAGGTGAAGTTCCTGTTGTCATAGTGCACCCTGACAGCCCTGACTATTTCCGTACGATCAGCCCCTCCCCTATGGTTAAAAACTACATCTGCGTAAATCTGGATACCTTTCTTGTGAGCTTCATTGACGGCAGCCTGGAATTCGTCCTTAGTCCCGTACTTGGTCCTGACTGTTCCTTTCTGGTCAAACTCTCCCAGGTCGTACATATCATACACCCCGTAGCCCACATCATGGGTTCCTGAGGCTGCCTTATAAGCAGGTGGTAACCACAGAGCTGTAATCCCTGTTTCTGCTAGTTCGGAAGCTTCTTTCTTTACCTTTTTCCAAAGTGAACCATCACTGGGATAGTACCAGTGGAAGTATTGCATGAGGGTACCGTTTCTATCCATTGTCTATTTAGTCAAACATCTATCAGGCTCCGAAAATAATGGAATTACTGAACCTTTGTGTCATTCAAAGTTTATGAAATAAATAAGGTGTACCAGCTACTAATCAGATCTTCTTGAAAATTGCCTGGGATTTGTCAAATAGGGGTTGGTTTTGGGAACCACTTCA
>JBCBKZ010000334.1:0-6113 GCA_038520955.1 Bacteroidota bacterium
GGATGTATACCCCAGTACCTGATGAGGGATCTATCCACCTGAATATTCTCAAGTAAACGATCAAATAGTGGACGCATTCCACCTTCTACCAGTTGAGGGATATAGGAAGAAAGTCGCATGAGAAAGCCGCTCTGAGAAATGTCCCATGTCATATCCCCCTTACCTGCATGTAGCGTTTCTACCTGAAAGCCTTTCATACGGAGTTTCTTTGCAGGATGATCTTTAGCAGCTTGTTCTCCGGCTACCATGATGGCAGCTGCACCATCTCCGAAAAGAGAATTAGCGAGCATATTATCAGGGTCTGTTTTTGATTGAAAATGAAGGGTACATAGCTCCACACATACAATGAGTACCCTGGCCTTGGGATCTGCCTTGGTAACGGCATGGGCTATCTTCATGGCATGAAAGGCTGCATAACAACCAATGAAGTTCACAGCAAAGCGGACCACATCATTTCTCAGGCCCAGCTTTTCTGCCAAAGCTATTTCCAGCCCTGGCGCACTCATACCTGTACAACTAACAGAAATGATGTGGGTGATAGATTCTCTGGCTGAGGTAGCTCCTGGCAAGGTAGCCAGACAGTTTTGGATGGCAGACATGGCCAAAGGAAGGACCTTTTCTCTGTACACCTCCATACGCTGGGAAACATCCGGGACTTCATGATCTTCTCCCGAAAAAAGTAGGGGGATATGGCCGTTATTTCTATAATCAGGGAGTACTGAATATCTGTTTTTAATCCTGGTAAGTTTATACAAGGCCTTCATCATCCTTGCCTCCCGCGTTCCTTCCAACTGCATTTTCTGGATTAAGGAATCTGCAATTTCCTCCTGACTATATTGGAATTCCGGCACCGCAGTCCCCAATGCAATTACATAACTCATGTATTCGACTTCATTACAAGAGAATTTTCTCCTTTCATTCAATATAAGATATTTCCCAAGATCAGACTATTTCTGCCTTCCTTATGTCAGATTGAATTCTATTCCCTAATTTCAGCTAATGGAAAAGGAATACGCACGCTCATGGCAGCGCTGGAAAGAAGCTTTTATCCTCCTGAGAATTCCATTCTCTATCTATTTAATGCCCATCTTCTGGTTTTCCCTAAGTGAGTCACATCCTTTTCATGTACGGGAAGTCATTTGGATCTTCATCATCATCCACATTTTCTTGTATCCTGCCAGTAACGGCTATAACTCATGGTTTGATAGAGATGAGGAAAGCATAGGGGGATTAAGCAAGCCCCCGGAAGTTTCTCCTAACTTATTTTCTCTGGTGGTATTGTGGGATATACTGACGTTGGCCTTTTCTCTTACGGTCTCTTCTTACTTCTTCCTGATGATGCTGACATATAAGCTGATCTCCAAGGCTTATAGCTATACGCCCATTAGACTCAAAAAATATCCTCTCCTCAGCACCCTAAGCGTAACCCTTTTTCAGGGAGCTTTTACTTACCTAATGGTCCAGGTAGGACTGGGAAGATCCTGGGCGCTGATTTGGCAGCCAGTAAACCTGCAGTTCGCCTTGATAAGCACCTTGTTTCTGCTTGGAAGTTACCCTCTCACCCAGGTGTACCAACATAAGGAAGATGCTGAGCGTGGAGATAAAACCATAAGCCTTTCCCTGGGAGTCAGAGGGACTTTTATTTTTTCTGGGATTTCCCTGACTGCTTCAACTATCTATATGCTGAGTCTATTTGCGCTGGAAGCCAATTACTGGAAGATCATTGCCTTCCTTTTGCTAAGTGCGCCTATTAGTTTCTTTTTCCTATCTTGGACCCGGAAAGTGTGGAAGGATAGTTCCCTTGCGGACCATGAGCACGCCATGAGAATGAATCAGATCTCCTCCTTATGTTTCAGCAGTATATTCATTCTCATCATTCTGATAGAATTTCAGTCTACTACTAGCTGGTGGTAACCTAACCTCCTAAGAGATCCTATGACCTTATCTTTATTTCAGAAGAGATTTACTTTTTTATACGTCATCATCGCCATGGTAGACTTGGGTGCCGTCCTCGCACAGGATATGTTTCCCTATCTAAGGTTCTTCACTAAGCCTCTTATCATGATGTCTCTTTTGGTTATCTATCTGATCTCTCTATGGAAATTTCAGATTAAGGCTACCATCCCTATAATTGTGGCTATCATCTTTTCCCTACTAGGAGATGTGTTTCTGCTGTTTAAAGGGGACATAGCCTTTATGCTGGGACTGGGCTCTTTCCTGATCGCTCATTTAGGCTATATCGCCGTCTTCATGAAAGATCAAAAGTTAACACAGTATGAGAAGGGACCTGTGCTTAGGAGACGACCAGGATTGATTGCCCCTTTTGGGCTATATGTGATCATTTTTCTTGCCTGTCTATGGTCAAGTCTTGGAGCACTCAAGATTCCAGTAGTGATTTATTCATTGACCATTATGATGATGGGACTAACGGCTTTGAATAGATGGAGGTATGTACCTCTTGTCAGTTTTGGATGGGTAATGACAGGAGCCCTTCTTTTCATCATTTCGGATAGCTTCATCGCTATCAATAAGTTCCTGATAGACTTCCCTCTTTCGGGATTCTGGATTATGCTTACCTATATAGTGGCTCAGTACTGTCTCATCATGGGGATTACCATACAATATGAGCAGTGGGCCATCAGCCAACAAAAGGAAAACGTCTCTAGCTAAGCTAGGAACGGGTAAAGCGGGTAATCAGGGCTTCATGTTGGGGGAATAGCTGAATGAGGTTAGCTCTCTCCGCCAGCTCAAAGTCTTCGAAAGAGAAGCCCGGCGCTACGGTACAGCCTACCAAGCCATATTTTTTCTCAAGTATCTCTGCCGCAAACCAATGGTTGTTAGGGATAAGCCCCTGAAAGTATTGGCCTTTCTCCATGTTCTGCCCAACGTCTACATGTGTGTAATTACCCTCAGGACTAATGAGATGGATTCTGATAGAGGAACCATAGTAGAAATGCCAGATCTCATCAGATTGCAGCCTGTGAAAGGAAGAAAAATTATCTTCTGTCAACAGGAAGTAAATACTGGTAGAATACGCCCTGGGACCTGTATATCTCTCCGGCAAACCCTCTGTTATTTCCTCTGATGCTTTATAGACCTGTCTGAAGTAGCCTCCTTCCGGATGGGATTCCAGGCCTAATCTACTGATCCAGTATTCTGCTTTTTTCATGTAAACATCTGATTTTGTATCAAATATACTGATTCAATTAGCATTCAGTAGGTCAGAAACTGGTTCAAGGGATAAAAAGCTTGTAGTTTTGTAGGCCAAATTAAGTTAGAGGTATATGCCAGCTCCCAAGAAGGGTTTCCAAAAGTATGATTTGCATGACAGGGTGCTTTCCGCCCTGCCTAAGCTAGGATATAAGCGCCCTACAGAAGTACAGGAGCGAGTGCTTACCCAATTTCTACAAGGGTATAACCTCATAGTGGAAGCGCCAACAGGTACCGGTAAGACGGCGGCCTATGGCCTTCCTCTCATCAGTAAGATAGACCTCTATAAAAGAAAAACCCAGGCACTCATTCTGGTTCCTTCCAGAGAACTGGCCTTTCAGGTATCAGCGGCCCTGGAGTCTTTCTTTGATGGAGATATGCTTAAGGTCGCTTTGCTCGTAGGCGGTGTGCCTGTACAGGAGAGTTTCCAGACCATCAAAAAGGAGCCCCATATTCTGGTAGCAGTACCGGGAAGACTGAGAGATGTGATGGCTCACTACCAATGGGATTATCTCTGGAGAGACATTAAGTTCCTCATTATAGATGAAGGAGATAAGCTGTTGGAGACAGGTTTTCAGAGGGACTTTGATCTCTTAAGAATGCATATCCGCTCCACAGCACAGTATGGATTTTTCTCAGCTACCATTTCCCGTGATAGTGAAGAGCTGATAAAAGAAAGAATTTCTCCCATCAAGACCATCCGTCTGAGTCCCCAGCAGATGTTGAGGAACATCAATTTCTACCTCACCATGGTAGAAGAAGGAAAAAGAGAACCCTACCTGTCTTCTCTCATTGGCATAAAAGAAATCCCTCAGGCACTCATCTTCTGCGGTAAGCGAGAAGAGATATACGCAGTTACGGGATACTTACGTAATCAGGGCCTCAAAGCAGAATCCTATTTTGGGTCTATGGATCAGGTAGAGCGGAAAAATATCCTCTCCCGTTTTCAGCAAGGGCATATAGACTATTTGGTCGCCTCAGACCTGGCCGCCAGAGGACTGGATATAGCAGACTTACCTGCTGTCATTAATCTCTCCATTCCGGAAGAATTTGACTACTACCTCCACCGAGTAGGAAGAACGGGAAGAGCTGGCAAAAGTGGAGAAGTATATAACCTCGTATCCAGCGAAATGGAGCAGTATTTCCTGCTAAATCACCATGAGCTGATCAGTATCAGACCTACCGTATTAGAAATTCAGGCCAGTACGGAAGCTCCTACTGCTAATAGCAATGATAAGTGGATGAAATTTCACTTCTCCAGAGGGAAGAGAGACAAGATCCGGAAAGGAGATATCGTAGGGTTCTTAACCCAGCAAGCCAACCTCCCAGCAGATCAGATAGGGACCATCACTGTCTACGATCAATACAGCGTAGTGGACATGCCTTCCTTCGTCATGAAAAGGCTGGAAAAAGCAGAACCCCTCAAGATCAAGGGAAAGAGCGTAAAGATTCGAAAGTTCCTTCAGGCGGAACAGGAACGCAAAGCACGCTCTAATCAGAGGTTGAAAAAGGATAGAAAATAAGCTTAAGTGTAAATTTTAGCTAAGCCAGTGCTAGCTACCAGTGCTTCGTCTATGCTACAGGACGGGAGTCCTGATCTATTATTCGGAACAAGCCGGAGCTTATTCCGCTCATTGTGGTAGCTAGACAAGCTCCGGTTTATTTTCTAAAGATTGATTTTTCAATTCCTAAGAAACCATTTCAATAGCTACCTAAGTAGCGGGCTGGCCGTTCCTCCACGGGTTGTGGGAGGATTGAAGCGTTGCATTGGAGGGACAAAGCGTTTTTCCCTTCTTTTGGGGCGAATGCCAAAAGAAGGGCACAGGGATGATATGGAAGGCCCGCGGAAGGCGACGAAGCACTGGTAAATGGGAATCCTGAAATTCAACTGGAGGTTAAGGAGACTTTCTCTTTACCATTTCACACAACAACGCACGCTTACTCCCATCAGGAAAAGTTGTACAGATAAGTTGATGGTTACCACCGGCGGCTATGCCCAGGCTTTTTCGGATTTCAGCCACAGAAAAGGGAAAGTGTCGTTTGGAGATTTCTAGTCTATTTATTCCCAAGCCTTTTAGCGCTTTCTTCAACTTTTTGGGCTTGTATAGATAATTCTCCAGAATCTTATAGCTCCTTACAGGCAGACCGTCCGGTATAGGTTCCTTGGAGAAAAAATAGCCTTGGGCATGGTTCATTCCAGAATGGGGATCCTTTTCTATCTGGCTCCACCACTCCGCAGCACGATTTAGCTTATAAAAGCTCACATCTGCCTTATGCACATAGGTATAGTTGATATTCGAATCTATCAACTTTCCTGTAGCAACCTTTTCCTGAAAAAGGTAAGACCAGGATTTCTCTCCCTGATGAATCAGGGCCTGAAGAGCTGGTAAGGATTTTTTTTCACTCTGCCCAAAAACAGCTATTACTTCCTTACACTCTCCATCTACTGAAATGACCATCACTTCTTTTACCTGAGAAAACTGCTGTGGGATATGAGAAACCTCATGTAAGGGAGAAAATTTCACCCATATCTCTTTGCCTATTTCCATTAAGCGGGGAAGAATCTCAAAAATATTGGGGCTAAAAGAAGCCGGATCTTCCAGTCTTTTTTGGTCCTCCTGCCTTCTGTCTGGGTCCAGATAGAT
The DNA here is from genome assembly GCA_038520955.1 of Bacteroidota bacterium. Classification (GTDB taxonomy): domain Bacteria; phylum Bacteroidota; class Bacteroidia; order J057; family J057; genus JBCBKZ01. The sequence continues at coordinate 5,856 of JBCBKZ010000334.1, forward strand.
CAGGTCAAACGGAGGGCCTTCATACTGCCGGATGAAAGATTCTGCGGAATCATTCACTATTTCTGGCAGGGAAATTCCCATTTTGGCAAAATTATAGGTAAGAATCTCACACAGAATAGGATTTCTCTCTACAGAAATCATGGAACTCGCCTGGGGGGAAATAGCCAAGCTATCTACACCTAAGCCGGCAGTCAGATCCAAACAACGATCAGCAGAAAAAGATTTTAAAGAAGTACTCTGCTCACTACTAGCTTGTTC
>JBCBKZ010000335.1:0-6093 GCA_038520955.1 Bacteroidota bacterium
GAATGAAGAGCTAACCAAGGTAAATGCTGCCTTTGGGAGGTTTGTTCCTCATGAGTTTATCAAAGTCCTGGGACATGATAATATAACAGAAGTGAAGCTGGGGGATCAGGTAGAGAAAGAGGTTACTGTCTTTTTCTCGGATATCAGGTCATATACAAGCATCTCAGAGCAGATGACGCCCAGGGAAAACTTCAATTTTCTAAACTCCTATTTTGGAAGGGTAGGCCCCTTAATTAAGAAACATCAGGGCTTTGTAAATCAGTATTATGGTGATGGGATCATGTCCCTCTTTCTTCAGCATCCTGAGGATGGGATTTCTGCTGCCATTGCCATACATATTGCCCTAAGAAAATATAATCAGGAGAGAGTTTCCAAAAGTAGAATACCTGTCAAAATAGGGATAGGCGTACACTGTGGCCCCTTGATGTTAGGCGTAATCGGGGATGTATTGAGGATGGAGGCCAATGTAGTAGCAGATACCGTCAATATCGCCTCTCGAATGGAAGGACTTACCAAGTATTATGGCGCTTCTATCATCACCAGTGAACCTACCCTAAAGAAAATCCAACATCCTGATAAATTTCACTATCGCTACCTGGGGAAGGTACAAGTTAAAGGAAGAAAAGAGCCTATAGGCGTATATGATTTCTTTGATGGAGATCAGCCCGCCATCATCCAGAGAAAACTAGATTCCCTTGGTGCATTTAAGGATGGGATGCAAGCCTATTACGAAAAGTCCTTTGTTAAGTCCGCCAGGCTCTTTGACCAGGTACTAGCCATCTTCCCTCAGGATAAAGCTGCTCAATGGTATAAGGAGAATAGCACTCGCCATATCCTGGAGGGTGTCCCTGATAGCTGGGATGGGGTGATTATGATGAGAAACAAATAAGTGAGGAATTGCTTAATTTTTAGGACAGGCTCTTTATTTAGTATTATATTCCACCATGCCCAAAGACTTACTCCGCATGATACGACGGTATTTTCTGCTTTTGTCTATTATATGCTTTTGGTCCTCCTACGCAGGTCTGTGGGCACAGCAAACAGTAGCAGATTCTTCCGCAAAGGATAGTGTACTAGTGTCAGCTTACTCTTATGAAGAGGTAAAAGACAGCCTGAAGAGAGTAAGGAAACTCTTAAGTAATGAGGATAAGGCCGCTAAGGAACTGAGAACTAGCAGAGAACAAGGGGTGAAGTTGGCGAGATGGGCCACTAAAGAGGCTGAAAGACTCAAAGATACCACCTTGTGGATGGAAGCCCTGGAAGTGTTGAGTCAGTATGAGAAGAGTGGTGAAGTTAGAGACTCTGTAAATGAACTCAAGTTTGAGCTTGTAGTCAGAACGGGCCTGCAGTTAAAAGAAATTCCTAAAAGTGAAGGGAGTTTTTACAGCAAGAATGTTAGTGATTTCCTGAGTTTTTATGAGGATTCTACCGCCCTGTTGACTTTTGATGAAATCCGAAAGCGGGAAAGAGATAGCCTCATCAGTTTTGTGCCCAACGATCAGTATTTGGATAATCCATGGCCTACCTTATTTAAAAATAGCCTTGATACGGAGCATATCTTTTGGGGGAAAGTCATTATTAGAGGGCATGAAGAGGAAGACCTGGAGATCATGCTTTCTCTGGAAAATGCAGTTGTTAACTGGGCTAGGGTAGATGTGTATGCAGAAACCACAGAAGGCAATTATGACCATCAGATAGTAGGCGATAAGGTCCTGCCAGAAGATAAAAGAATCAGCTCTTTCAGAAATTACTTTAAGGTATTTATCCCCAGCCAAACCAAAAGGCAACTGTATTTCAGAATGGATGCCACTGAGCCCGGGACTAGAGCCAATGGCTTTGTGCTAAGGATGTTCAATGAGAAAAGGGTCCTTCAAGAAAGGGCGGAACGGCGATTTGGGAGAGGCATCTTTTTTGGAATTATCCTCATCCAGGCTTTCTACTTCCTCCTTATGGCTTTCTCTACCAGAGAAACCAGTTACTACTATTATGTTCTCTACATACTAGGGCTACTGCTCTATGTTTCAGGTAGCTTGTTTTTCAATGAACTCTTTCCTTTACACACTCACTATAATCAGGTCGTAGTATTGGTCGCCTATCTGCTTATAGGAATAGGCATTATCAAGTTTTCTGAGGCCTTTCTAAACCTTGAATACTTCCTGCCCAAGTGGAGAAATATGCCTGAATACTTTCTGCTTGGATATGGGGCAGTGCTTACCTTATTGATAGGGCTCTCCATTGCAAAAGTTTATCTGGATGACTGGGTAAATTCAAGCTGGTATACCTTTTGGGTAATTTTAGGTATTGCAGGACTGTTCCTTTCTATCTTGATAGGCTCCATTCTGATACTGATGTGGAGTTTTTCTCTGGTAAAGAAATATAAGCCTGTTCGCTATTTTATCATCGCTATCTGTTTCTTCCTGATAGGGATTCTGGCTCCTATGATAGCACCATTTGTGGCTTCTACAGCTTTTGCCAGAGATCCAGGGCTCTTCTTTTTTAGCACTGAGATAGGGATAGTCCTTCAGCTTAGTTTCTTTGCCCTTGGAGTAGGATCTAAGGTAAACCTGCTGAAAGAAGAAAAGACAGAAACTTTGGCGAATATCCTGAAGGTCCAGGAAGAAGCCAATGATAAACTTAGGCAGGCTGATAAGCTTAAAGATGAGTTCCTCGCAAATACCTCCCACGAACTTCGCACCCCCCTTAACGGAATCATAGGCATCAGTGAATCTTTACTGGATGGGGTAGCAGGTGATCTCAATGACTCGGCTAAGGAGAATCTTTCTCTTGTGGCCGCCTCCGGAAAGAGGCTCAGTAGTTTGGTGAATGACATCCTGGACTTCTCAAAGCTGAAGAACTTTGAAATAGAATTACAGAATAAGGTCCTGGATATAAGATCTTTGGTAGAAGTTGTCCTGAGAATCAGTGAGACTACCCTTCATGGGAAAGAAGTCGAGTTGGTGAATGACATCCCTAATGATATTCCACTGGTCTGGGCAGATGAGAATCGCCTCCAGCAGATACTGTTTAACCTGGTGGGGAATGCCATCAAGTTTACCTCTAATGGTTCTGTTAAAATATCTACCAGGGACCTAAAAAGCCATTTGGCCATATCAGTTGAAGATACCGGAATAGGGATTCCCCAGGAAAGACAGGACAGGGTATTTTTATCTTTCGAGCAAGGAGATGGATCTGTTTCTCGTTCATTTGGTGGAACAGGATTAGGACTGAGCATCACCAAGCAGTTGGTAGAACTCCACGGCGGAGAGATCAGCCTTCAATCTGAAGAGGGAAAAGGTTCTACTTTTACCTTTACCATCCCCGTTTCCACTGACCAGGACATGAACCCTGAAATGGCCACCAATGCGAGTGAGGAAATTCTGAACAAGGTGGAGATGAGTAAGATCATGCCTCCCTCCACAGCGCCTGAAAAACTTGCAGAGACAGCAGCTCCTATTATACCTCAAAGAGATGGTATCGGATTCAATCCCGGTGAAGAAGTATTCCGGATACTTATAGTAGATGATGAACCCATTAATCAGCAGGTATTAAAGAATTATCTATCCAGGGAGCAGTTTCTGGTGGTAACGGCCATGAATGGGGAAGAGGCCTTGCGAGCCATAGAAATAGAAGCCGCCTTTGATCTGGTGTTACTGGATGTGATGATGCCTCGTATGTCAGGTTTTGAAGTCTGTCAGAGGTTGAGAGAACGCTACCTCCCTGCTGAGTTGCCCATTATCATGATCACGGCTAAGAATCAGGTAAATGATCTGGTGCATGGACTTTCCTATGGTGCCAATGATTATCTGACCAAGCCGGTTTCCCGCCAGGAGCTTTTGGCAAGAATCAAGACCCACCTGAACCTTAGGCACATTAATACTGCCTATGGGAAATTTGTCCCCAGAGAATTCCTTACCTCTTTGGGGCATGAAAGTATATTAGATGCTCGCCTGGGAGATGGAGTGGAAAAAGAGTTTACGGTATTCTTCTCTGATATTAGATCCTATACTACCCTCTCGGAGCAGATGACCCCCAAGGAGAACTTTGACTTCCTGAATGCATACCTGGGAAGGGTAGGACCTATCATCAAGAAAAAGTACGGCTTTGTGAATCAGTACTTTGGAGATGGCATCATGGCCTTATTTCCCAGGAAATCCTCTGATGCAGTCCATACAGCCATCTCTATTCAGAAGACCCTGGATAAATACAACGAAGACAGAATAGCCAAAAACAGGATCCCGGTATATGTAGGGATTGGTTTACACACAGGTCCACTCATGATGGGAATCATAGGAGATAGTATGCGGATGGATGCTGCCGTGGTTTCGGATACCGTAAATACTGCCTCAAGGATGGAGGGACTTACCAAGCACTATCATTCTCGTATCATCATCAGTGAAGATACCTATAAGGGGATGGATGATAAGGAATCTGTCAATTGTCGTTTCCTTGGAAATGTGATCGTCAAAGGACGTAAGGGAGTACTGGGGATTTACGACGTCTTTGATGGAGATAGAGAGGACATAGCTCAGCAAAAAATGGAATCTCTTAAGACTTTTGAGAAAGCCGTGGAGGCGTATTATTTACGTAACTTCAAGGAAGCCAAAGAAGCTTTCCAGGAAGTGTTAGGCATATTCCCTACAGACCAAAACAGCATAAACTACATCAGGAAAATTGATGATCTTCTTAAGAATCCTCTTCCTGAGGATTGGGATGGAGTAGAACGCTTTGTAAGCAAATAAGCTTACAAGAGGGCCAGGATGGGAAGAATGAATACCCCATCTCCAAGGCTCCTAAAACGCTCATTTTTCTCGAACATCTTGGGGAAGAAGTAGGTAGCTAACAGTATACCTAGCATAAGCAAATAGATCAGTTGGATGCTGATACTATCTCCCTTGGTTATCAGAAATGCTGAAGTAAGTAAGAGAAAAAGACTACATCCAATGATAAGCTGAGTCAGTCTTTTCTCGCTAATGGCTCTTACCAGGGAGGAACTTCCGTCAAGCTCATCTACTTTTCTGTCATAGTGTGAGAATATAATGAGGTTGATGAAGGCCAGTAGGCAAAACTGAGCAAACATGATTAATAGGCCTATGTCCGGTAGCTTATTATAGATGGCTAAAGGCCCCAGCCATACTCCCAGACTATAAATTACCCCCACACCTAATTCTTTCTGAAAGAAGATAGACACCTTATTCCCTATGAGGTTGACGAGTAAGAGATGGATGCCCACCATTCCTCCCAAAAAAAGCCCTGCAACCAATAATTCTTTTGGACTATACCAGGGAATTACCAGCAGGCAAATACCCAATGTGAGGAGCCAAATAATCTTGATGCTTTTGGAGAATTTGAAATGAAAACGATGCCTGTCTGTGTGTGCAGATTCTCCCAGCCTGTCGGCATCCAGCAAATGGTCGGCGGTATAAATGAGCCATACCCCTACAGGGAGGCTTGCCCACCAAACCCAAGGCATCTCTACCTGAAGTAACTGGGCCACCATAGCACCTGAGCAGATAGCTCCAGCTACTACATCCAGACTTAGGTGTCTTATGTATGCGTATCCTGCCTCCCAGTTCATGAAGGAAGTTTACTAATACTACCTGCTTCCTCCCTAAACTGTTCTGAGAGTTTCTCTATAGTTTCTGATTGACCCGTAGGGGTGAAAGAGGGGACTATTTCCAGTAAAGGAAGAATCACAAAAGCTCTTTCCAGGTAAAAAGGGTGAGGTAAAGTTAAACGATCCGTTTCTGCCTTCTGGCCATTAAACTCAAGTATGTCTATGTCCAGGGTTCGGGGGCCCCATTTGATCATTCGCTTCCTTCCGTGTTTGTTCTCTATAGCTTGGCAGGCATCCAGTAATTCTTCAGGGTTTCCTTCATAGGAGATGCTACACACAGCATTCACAAAAGCGTTTTGGCGGGTGATGCCCCAGGCAGGTGTTTCATAGAAAGAAGACACTTGGTCTACCTGAATTCCATATGTTTGCATGTTAGCTAAAGCAGCCCGTAGGGTCTCTAAACGCTTTCCCATATTTGACCCCAGCCCCAGTAAAATCATCTCGTCTATATTATTGCTCAGTTGAGCGATCTATCACAG
>JBCBKZ010000336.1:0-6068 GCA_038520955.1 Bacteroidota bacterium
CTCCGCCTTTAAAAGTCTTGAAGGATAGCCAAAGCTGTAGAATGATTTCTTGTACCAGATCCTCATGAGCAGCTCTGTTTTTACAGTACCCGTTGACGATCTTGTAAATGAGTCTTCTGTGTTTGTTGATGACTTCAAGAAATATGTCTGTCTTGCTATCCAAGCTGCGTTTCTTTTCCTACATTATTCGCAGACAGATTGGATTTATCACACTTTTGCGAAACTTTTTCTGTGAAAGACAGAAAATAGAGTAGAAACCAACATCATATTTTAATCGAATTCCCCATCCTTAAAGTCGGTTGCGAATAGATTTCTAGCACCTTTAATGCCACTATTTTCCACTAATATATCTTTGTAACAGCTCTATCATTTCGTGATCACCATTAACCTCAGCCCAATACATGGGCGTTTCTTCCAACCCTCTTGGGGTAGGATTAGCACCTGCGACTAATAAGAGGAGTGCTGCTTCTAACTGCTGGTCTCTGGCTGCGATACTTAAAGCAGTTCCGTCACCATTTTCAAAGGCGTTTACATTAGCTCCCTGTTCCAGCAAAAAAGCTAAAGCCTCTATCTGACCTTCACGAGCAGCTACGGATAAGGGAGTACCCTCTGATGTCCGGGCGTTTATGTTCGCTCCTAATTCGAGAAGAAGTTTAATGACTGAGATATGGCCTTCTCTGGCCGCTATCACTAGAAGAGAGCTTTCCTGCTGACCGTCATGTATACTCACGCCTTTTAAGTGGAGGTACCTGGCTATATCAGCATGACCATCTCTAACTGCCACCAGCATGGCGGTTTCACCCTGAGCTTTTTGATGTAGGGAAGCTCCGAGTGTTAACAATGTTTTGACTGCTTCCATATGTCCATCTCTTGAAGCTGCTATCAAGGGCGTTCCATCTCCATAGTCTTCTTGAAGAGTCGCTCCATGCTCATGTAAAAATTGTATCATTGCGGCTTGTCCATCTCTGGCGGCTACGAATAAGGCTGTACCTTCTCCTTCGAGTGTTCTTTCCAATTTCGCCCCTTTCTCCAGCAACACTCTGGCTACTTCTACATGTCCAAAAGAAGCCGCTTCCATTAATGGAGTCAATTCATACATTCCACGCTCTTCCACATCGGCTCCGGCAGCGAGTAAGAGTTCTGCTATCTGAGAATTTCCAACTCTGCAAGCTGCTACCAGAGGAGTTTGAGCTCCCAAAACATACATTTTTGAGTTTCCAGAGATGATGACTTCAGATTCTGGTTTCTTGTCTAGGCAGTTCGGACTCGTAACTGATAGGAGTTCCTGAACTACCTCTACGTTTTCCGCTTTTACAGCCGATAGAAGCGCTTTACAAGCTTTTTTTCCTTGAGAGAATAGGGGAGTAGAGGCCAGTGTAATGGCCATTGCTAGTAAGGGAAATGACTTATGTGAGAACGTCATAATGGTTGAGGTTTGGTAAAAATGATTAAAACTGCAATTGCGAATATAATAGATGTTTGTATATTTACTGCAATTACGAACTTAATCAAATGAAGAAAACCAAGATCGGTGAGTTTGAGGAACTTGTGCTCATGACTGTCATTGTCCTCCAGGAGGAGGCTTATGGAGTAGCTATCAAAAAAGAACTGGAAGACAGATTGGAAACGGGTCTTAGCGTGGGATCTATCCAGTCTGCCCTTAAAAGAATGGAGGAGAAGGGATTCCTGGAATCCAAGTTCGGAGAAGCTACTGCCAGAAGGGGTGGAAAAAGAAAGCGAATCTATTCAGCTACCCCAGCGGGACTACGGGTGCTTTCTCAAATGAAAGACATACGTACCAGCCTCTGGAACTCTATGCCTCCCTTTGCACTGGAATTTAGCTGGATATGAGTCAACCTCCACAAATAGAACCTCCCAAGTGGCCCCTAAAATTTCTCAGGTTTTTTCTCAGAGGAGAATTCCTGGAAGAAATAGAAGGGGATATGGAAGAGATTTTTTGGGAGAATCTGGAATACCATTCTCCCGCTAAGGCCTCCCGTATGTACGCCTGGGATACACTCAAGCTCCTCAGACCCATACTGATCAGACAACTTCATTCCCATAATCCAATCATAACCTACAGTATGTTTCAACACAATCTAACCATCGCCTTCCGCAACTTCATGCGGTACAAGACCTCCTTCTTTATCAATCTGATAGGATTAGCCAGTGGATTGGCTTGCTTCCTTCTAATCTACCTATGGGTACAGGATGAATGGAAAATGGATAAAGGCTATGACCAAATAGACCAAATCTATCAGGTCATGGAACATGTGGAGATTTCGAGCGGCATAGGGACTGCCTCCAATACAGCAGGCCCCATGGCTCAGGGATTAGCAGATGATTTCCCTGAAGTAGAAATAGGTGCCACAGCCAGAACCAAATCTATCAATCCTAATACCCTCAGTTTTGGAGATAAAAATGTGAAAGCAAAAGGCCTCTACGCCAGTAAGGACTTTTTCAGCCTATTTTCCTTCCCTCTAATGGAAGGGAGCCCTGAGCAAATTCTGCAAGATCCCTCCTCTGTCATTTTAACAGAAAGTCTGGCAAGAAGGCTATTTGGGAATGAGCGTGATATCATAGGGAAACAGGTCCTACTTCAGCGCGAGCACCCCTTGCAAGTGAGTGGAATATTGAAAGACATGGATAAGCATACTTCTTTACAGTTTGACTATGTGCTTTCCTTCGAGGCATGGGCAGAAGAAAATACCTGGGTACAAGCATGGCAAAACAGGCACCCTCAGGCCTTTGTGAGATTCCAGAAAGGGACAGATATAGCTGCTTTCAATGAGAAAATTTATGACTATTTAACGGATAAAGCCGGGGAAGAAGAAGCACATAGAAAAGTGGAATTAGTTCCCTATAAATCTCTCTATCTTCACGGAAGATATCAAAATGGGGAACAGTCAGGAGGAAGAATCGAGTATGTCTGGCTATTCTCCATGGTAGCCATTTTCATTCTCCTCATAGCCTGCATCAACTTCATGAACCTATCTACTGCCAAGGCTACTCAACGTACCAAAGAGGTAGGAATTAAAAAGTCTTTTGGCGTGAGGAGAGAATCCCTGGTCTTTCAGTACATGAGTGAATCCATTCTCCTGACCCTTTTCTCACTGGTAGCAGCAGTCATGCTGGTAGTGTTGCTCCTTCCGCAGTTTAACCACATCACGGGTAAGCAGCTAGAGCTGGTATGGGATGGGAATCTTTTCATGGTGCTCGGAGGAATACTTTTATTCACAGGCTTGTTAGCGGGTAGTTATCCTGCCTTGTACCTTTCCAGCCTAAGTCCTATTACCATATTCAGAGGAAAGCTGAGTCGTTCTTTAGGAGAATTAATTGTTCGCAGAGGATTGGTGGTCTTACAGTATGCCCTCTCCATCATATTGATGGTGTCTGTTTGGGTAGTATACAAGCAGATAGAGTTTACCCAAACCCAAAATCTGGGCTATAACAGAGAGAATGTGATCCTCTTTTCGAAAGAAGGAAAGACATATGATCTCGCTACTGCCAGGACATTGATGCAGGAGTTTATGCGCTTACCAGGTGTCAAAGACGCCTCCATCATTGGGAACACTATGACAGAGAGTGACTGGGGAACTAACGCTATACACTGGCCCGGGAAAGATCCTGATGACAGAACTGGATTTGATGTAATTCAGGTGGATTATGGAACGCTGGAAATGCTGGAGATAGAGATGAAAGAGGGCAGAACCTTTTCTGAGGCCTATGGATCAGATTCATTAAAGATGATCTTTAATGAATCAGCCATCAAGCATATGGGGCTGGAAAATCCAGTAGGCCAATTGGTCCAATGGGGGCCTGACTATGAAATCATAGGAGTAGCAAAGAATTTCCACCTGGAATCTTTCCATGATAACATATCCCCTTTGGTCTTCTATCTGGATCCGCAAGCTCAATACATGATGGCTAAGATAGAAGGTGCCAATATTCAGGAAACCCTCAGTAATATGGAAGAAATCTATGCCGACATTAACCCCGGTTTCTTCTTGGACTACAGCTTTGTGGATGATGACTATGCTGCCTTGTATGCGGCAGAACAGCGGGTATCCATTCTTTCCCGCTACTTTGCCGGATTGGCCATTCTGATTTCCTGTTTGGGGCTATTTGGGTTAGCCATGTTCACCGCCACCAAGCGTAGAAAGGAAATAGGCATACGCAAGGTATTAGGCGCTACCCCTTTCCAGCTCATCAGACTATTATCACATGAGTATTCTCGAATGGTAGGCTTAGCCATACTTGTGGCACTACCTGTGAGTTACTTCCTGGCCCATCAATGGCTGGAGACCTTCGTCTTCCGCATCTCTCTACAGTGGTGGTATTTCCTGGGCGTGGGGATATTGGCTATGCTAATTGCCTGGCTGACGGTAGGACTCCAAACAGCCAATGCTACCCGAATTAATCCCGTGGAGTGCTTACGCGATGAGTAAAGTAGTAGTAGTTTTATGTTACCTCCATTCGGAAAGATTTATTTCTGGATGGAGGCTTTTTTTGATGTCTTACCTATCCAATCAAACTCAGTAAAAACCCTAATACAGCCCCACCAGCTACGGTGATGACAGGGTTCGGTTTTTTTGTTTCAAAGGTGTAGTACACGCTTAGCAGAAGAATCATCCATGGTCGCCAGTCTATAAGCGTTTCCGCCGCCATCTTTATGAGAACAGCCAGCATCACTGCTACAGCTGCTATGTTCACACTATCCAGGAAATACCCCAGTATGGCAGATTTTCTCATTCTTGGCACTAATGGATGTAGCAACCAGACAAAGAGAAAGGAAGGCAGAAAAATCCCAAGGGTAGCTGCCACGGCTCCGGGAAAACCCGCCAGTTGATACCCAATGAAGGTTGCTGTGGAAAGGACAGGCCCGGGGGTAAACTGCCCTACGGCTATGGCATCTAACAGTTCCTGTCTACTCATGAGGGCTCTGGCGACTAACTCAGCATCCAGGTAAGCAAAGAGTACATAGCCGGACCCATAGAGAATAGCGCCTACTTTCAGAAAGATCCAGAAAACCTTCACAGGTGTTAAGGCGCTAATGGCTGTAGTGGAAAGCTGAAAGAGGGGAAGAAAAATGAGGCTTTTGGCACTTCTCGTCAGACGGTGTTTGATGCTGAAGTATAGGGCACCTAACACACCAGCTACCAGCAGGGCGATGACTTCATTGGCACCGAATAAACTGACGGTTAATACAATCATCCCCAGTGTTCCCAGTTCCCAACCTTTTAGGGCTTTCTTGCCAAGCTTAATGATGGCAGCAGCTATGATGGCCAGGACGGCAGGCTTAATCCCCATGATGAAGGGTGCTATTTGTGGAAGACTTCCATAACTCACATACAGCCAGGCAAAGACCAAGGTAATGCTCACAGCCGGGAATATGAAACAGATACCTGCTACAAAGAGCCCCGGAATCCCTGCCCTATGATAGCCGCAATGCATGGTCATCTCTGTAGAGTTAGGACCAGGGATGAGGTTGGTGGCTCCCATCAGGTCCAGAAAATGCTCCCGACTCATCCACTTCCGTTTCTGCACTATCTCTTCCTCCATCATGGCTATATGAGCCGCCGGTCCTCCGAAGGCAATACAACCTAGTTTGAAGAATAGAGAGGCTACTTCTTTTAGCGCATTCATGAGGAGAGGAGTTGACTAAAGCTAATCCTTACGTTGTAGTCTGGGAAAGTTAGAAAGAAAATGAGATGATTCCTGAGTTCTCTTATGTCTCAGTTATGCTAAGATGAATTGTCCATCTTGTTTGTACATGGCTAGCCACTCTACAGAAGAGGCTTCATTTGGGGGAAGCTTAGGGAGAGAATTGGGAGAGAAAAAGCGAGCTTCTTTCGTTTCATCCGTTTCTTGAAGAAGGTTCCCCGTCCATGTATGGCTATAGAATACGACCGTGAAGTACTGGATCTGATCTCCATTAGGGTAGGTTACACTTTCCCTCTCCGGTTGGGTACTAAGCCCTATAGCTTCCAGATGTTGGAGAACAAGTCCCGTCTCTTCTTCTACTTCCCGTTTGATACAGGCAGAAATATTTTCTCCTTCTTCCAGTC
>JBCBKZ010000337.1:0-6062 GCA_038520955.1 Bacteroidota bacterium
AATGAACAAGATCCAGAAATAAAAAAAAGGGGCCCATTCCGGAGGCCCCTTTTATTCAGTATAAAGTTTCTTTAGGAGAATTCTACTACCAGGTCATCTTGCTCTACCATGGTTTTTTCTCCTATATGGATCTTGCTGATCTTCCCTTCAATAGGAGCCGTGATAGTGGACTCCATCTTCATGGCTTCTATCACAAAGAGCGGATCATTCTTTTCAATCTTGTCTCCTTCTTTTACGAAGATCTTCACTAGCCTACCCTGAAGGGGAGCGCCTATTTCATTATCATTGACAGCCTTTCTATGTGTAGGCTTCACAGAAGCTACATTTTCATCTTTTACCTTGATTACTCGGGTTTGACCGTTAATGGCAAAGAAGACATCCCTTTCTCCACTTTCATCCGGCTCTGAGGTGTACATATACCTAATCAGGAGGTTTTTTCCTTCTTCAATCTCCACGATAATTTCTTCATTAGTCTTCATGGGATAGAAGAAAGCAGAGGTAGGAATTTTGGACACTTCCCCGTATTTCTCAAAGTGGTCGTGGTAATCTTCCCACACTTTTGGATATAATTTATAAGCCAGAAAGTCGAGCAGGTTCCAGTCCAGCCCAAATCTATTCTGATATTCCTCCAGCTCCCTTTCAAAATCTATAGGCACCAGATGTGCATTAGGACGATCTGTGTAGGGCCTTTCTCCCTTGAGAACTAACTTTTGCAGCTCCTTAGGAAATCCTCCATGAGGTTGTCCCAGATCCCCTCTGAAGAAATTCTTCACAGATTCCGGGAAAGCGATGGTATCCCCATTTTCCATGATCTCCCCTTCTGTATAATCATTGGCAGTCATGAACATGGCCATGTCCCCCACCACCTTGGAAGAGGGGGTAACCTTTACTATGTCTCCAAACATCTGGTTTACGATGGCATAGTTTTCCTTAATCTTATCAAACTTATGTTCCAGCCCCAGAGAACGGGCCTGAGGAAGCAGATTAGAATACTGCCCGCCGGGTATCTCATGCTTGTATACCTCAGCAGTACCCGCACGTAGCTCAGACTCAAAAGGATAATAGTATTCTCTAATGATCTCCCAGTAGTTGGAGAATTCATTCAGCTTATTCAGGTTGATCTCACAGTCCCTGTCATGTCCTTCTAACATGGCTATGACAGAGTTCATGTTAGGTTGGGAAGTGAGGCCAGACATGGAGCTCATGGCCACATCTACGATATCCACCCCTGCCTCTATGGCCTGCATATAGGAAGAAGACTGTATGGATGCCGTATCATGGGTATGCAGGTGGATAGGAATATCCACAGCTTTTTTTAACTCTTTCACCAGCTTATAAGCAGCATAAGGCTTCAGTAGACCGGCCATATCTTTGATAGCCAATATATGAGCCCCCTCATCCTCAAGAGACCTTGCCAGATCTAAGTAGTACTGCAAGTCATATTTCGTTCTCTCTGGGTTCATGATATCCCCGGTATAGCAAATACATGCTTCTGCCAGGGATGGCGTTCTATCTCTTACCGCTCTGATGCTCACCTTCATGGCATCTATCCAGTTCAGAGAATCAAAGATTCTGAAGATATCTATGCCCGTCTCAGCAGCTTTCTCTATGAATTTTTCAATCAGGTTATCAGGATAAGCTTTGTATCCCACTGCATTAGATCCCCTGAGGAGCATCTGGAACAGAATATTGGGAATAGCATCTCTGAAATCTCTCAATCTGGTCCAGGGAGATTCATGTAGAAACCTCAGACACACATCAAAGGTAGCTCCACCCCAGACCTCCATAGAAAAGAACTCCGGATGGTTTTTGGCAAAGCTCTCCGCTACTGCCACCATATCACGGGTACGCATTCTGGTAGCTAACAGAGACTGGTGGGCATCTCTGAAAGTAGTATCTGTCAGCAGAACTTTCTTCTCATCTTTTATGTACTGAAGAAAGCCTTCCCGTCCTAGTTCCTTCAGTTTATCTCTGGATCCTTTGGGGTATTCTCCCTTCTCAAAAGAAGGTACCTCAGGGATTCTAAACTGCTTCTTCGGATCTATGAACTTCACGTCAGGATTTCCATTTACCTGGACATCTGCCAGATACCTGATGGTACGGGTACCTCTGTCCAGTCTGGGCTGGAAGTGAAGTAGTTCCGGATTATCCTGAATGAACCTGACAGTAGCATCCCCATTGTAGAACTCAGGATGGTTCATCACATTCAACAGGAAAGGAATATTACTCTTCACCCCACGAATACGGAATTCTCTCAGGGCGCGGTGGATTCTTTGGGAAGCACCTTTAAGCGTTCTTCCTGAGCCCGATACTTTTACCAGCATGGAGTCAAAGAAAGGAGATATTTGGGCTCCTGCGTAGGCACTCCCCGCATCCAGCCTTATCCCAAATCCACTGGCGGATCTATAGGCTAACAGCCTTCCATAATCCGGCTTAAAGTTGTTTTGAGGGTCCTCAGTTGTGATTCTACATTGAACAGCAAATCCATTATAGGTAACTGACTCCTGAGAAGGCAAGTGAATCTGTGGATCTGTAAGTTTATAGCCTGCGGCTATTTGTATCTGGGACCTTACGATGTCTATGCCCGTGATTTGTTCTGTAATGGTATGCTCTACCTGAATTCTTGGGTTCACCTCAATGAAGTAAACTTCATTATCCTCTACCAGAAATTCTACAGTACCTGCATTACTATACTTTACCTCTCTGGCAATTCTGAGGGCATATTCATATAATTTGTCTTTCGTTTCTTGCGGCAAAGTAGAAGGAGCTACTTCTACTACCTTTTGGAATCTCCTCTGTACAGAGCAGTCCCTTTCAAAGAGGTGAAGGATATTTCCTGCCTGATCCCCTAAAATCTGCACTTCTACATGCTTAGGGTTCTCTATAAATTTTTCGAGAAAGATGGTATCATCTCCGAAAGCAGTCTTGGCCTCATTACGGGCTTCATAGAATGCCGTGGATAACTCTTCTTCCGTTCTCACTACCCGCATACCTCTTCCCCCTCCTCCTGCAGCAGCCTTAATAATGACGGGATAGCCTATTCTGTCAGCCTCTCTGGTGGCATCTACCAACTTCACCAAGGGTTCCTGGCTATCAGGGATAAGCGGTACACCTACCTCTCTTGCCAGTACTTTGGCTTTCACCTTATCCCCTAGCCTCTCCATTACCTCCGGTTTGGGGCCTATAAATGTTATACCTGCCTCTTCACACTTCCTGACAAAGTGTACATTTTCAGAAAGAAAACCGTATCCGGGATGGATGGCATCTACGCCCTTTTGGACAGCGAGATTAATGAGTTCATCTATGTCCAGGTAAGGCCTCAAGGGTTCTCCCTCGTCCCCTATCTGATAGGATTCATCTGCCTTATATCTGTGAAGGGAATACCTGTCTTCATATGTATAGACTGCGAGAGTAGGTATATGTAGTTCTGATGCGGCTCGTAATATTCTGATCGCTATTTCTCCACGGTTAGCGACCATGATCTTTTTAAATCTTCTAATGTTTCCCATTAATTCTTTCGGTATTTTCAAAAAACCTCCTTCTTTCGCAAATTATTAAGAAATCTAAGATTACTGCAAGAACTCAAAGCAATTAAGTTGAACCTCTTGAAAAAGAAGGTGATTATCTAACCATTAGGCAAGATTTTATGTTAATATAGGGTAAGGATTAGAAGAATTGTACTGATTGGAAAGAAGGAAAAGAACTTTACCATTACGGTAATCGGTAAGATTTCCTTCATTTAAGGAAGAAAAAGTGTTATAAAAGGATAGACAAGAAGAGGGGAATTCCGTACATTAAACAGAGAATTATCCTTAATTCTAAGATAATCCCAGGCTTATGATCAAAAGAAAAAATATAGTTAGTGTACTGGTTGTGTTGGTGGGGCTGGCCGGAATTTTTGGTGTGTCATGTAACAATGATCCCGGATTCCCTTCTGAACCTAGCCTGGAATTTCTTAGCCTGACACCTGACACCGTACAAGACCAGAGAGACTCCATGGTCCTACGCCTCAGATTTACTGACGGAGATGGTAACCTTGGTAGCGATGATAACGGAGTGTTTAACCTGGTTGTGGTAGATAGAAGATTGTATGCTGATGAGTTTCCCCTAACTGAAGAGCAGGCCACCCTTAATTATACACTACCTGATCTTACCCCTGATACTAAGAACCCAGCTATCCAGGGTATCATCAATGTGGAGATAGCTCCAACTGCCATTAGACTTGCCTTACAAGGCGCCTCACAAGATGTGACTACCTTTGACGTATTTATTACTGACAGGGATGATAATGTGAGTAATACCGTTACTACTACCCCTGTGGTCATAGTCCGATGAGGATGGGCTCATTCCATTTCAATAGGTAATTTTGCATAACCACTTTCCTTGGACATGAGAATTAATTTCCTCATTTAGGGCTTTATAATTCCCATTCAGCTCCATGCGTAAGCTTCTTCACATAGCCTTTTCACTCAGTATCATTCTCTGCAGCACTTCATGTAACCGAAACAAGGAAGTTCTACCTGAAGCAGGAGAGAACATCTTCCCAGTCCAGCAAGGACAATACAGCATCACAGAAGTGGTAGACACCAGCTTTAACTCAGCAGGACCAGTAGTAGAGAAATATTTCAAGAAAGAAGAAATCGGCAGCACATTTACAGATCTGGATGGTAGACCCATTCAAAGAGTCCAGGTATCCCTTTCAGACTACGACCTGGGAACAAACTATCAGTTTGAGCCTTCCAGGGTTTGGGGACAGTTTCTGGAAACCAATACTGAGTCAGGAGAATACTTTGCCGAAAGAATAGAGGATAATACCAGATATCTGGTTTTGAGGTTTCCGGTTTTTGATGAAGCCAGATGGAACGGCCATCTTTTCAACAACTTGGGAAACAGGATTTTCAACTACCAAAGTACTGATACCACAGTGGTGGTCCGAGGGAAACGTTATGAAGATTGTGTCATGGTAGTTCAGCGGGCTGACACCAGCAGCTTTATTACTTACAGCTTCATTTATGAGATTTACGCGCCTGAAATAGGTAAGATTAAGCGGTTTGAACGGACGTTGGTAAATGACGGCCCTAATGGTGAATTTAATCCCTCCCGAAGCCGGATTTATCTGGAAGAACTGGTGGAAAGCAACTAAATACCGCCAATTCTCTTTTTATTTCGTTTATTAGAAGGTAGTTCCTATTTGTCTGACTGGAGTAACCTTAATAAATGAACATAGATTTCCGTCTGCCATTCATATGTATTCTGAATACAGTTCTGATTATTTCCGGGATCTTTACGACTGAGCTTCAGGCTCAATCTGAATTCCAGGGGAAAAAAATCTCCGTTTTTATCAGTAGTAAAACGTCCCACTACACAGACCCCTTTGTCCTTCCGGTAACACAGTTTTTAAAGATAGAAGAGGATAGATCCTGGACAGGAGACCTCAAAGCGGAGTTTCTTATCAGGATAGGTGAGCTCTTTTGTACGGAACTTCAGCTTCTTACCCAGGCAGATACTGTCATTTTTCTAAATGCGGACTTAACTAGAGGCCAGCAGTTTCTGGCTAACTATGACCAGGAAAGAGAACAACTAGTTTCCTCCCAAGGTCTAAGTGATAGTGACATACTCCTAATCATTCAGGACTTCTCTCTGAAAAACAGACTGGAAAGATCTGTATTTATTAGGTCCAACAGAATGTTCTCCGAGAAAATACCCGTCAAGCAGGCGGAATTAAATATTCTGGCTTTTTCCAGCGGGAAGACCCTACCTGCCAAAACGTTCTCTATTTGCAGGGATGAAAAAACATCTGCCAAGGTTCCTCTTCACTTTGACTTTTACAATTCACAGTCCAAACTGGGCAAATTTCTTTCTCAAGTCTTTTCAAACTGGTGGGAGATGGATTTGCAAAATGTCTCTTCTAACTGTAGCGGCTAAGCTAAATGGTCTTTATGCTGGTCCGTTTTTCCTTTTCATATAATCCGAAAATAGAAATAAATTCTTACTTTTATTCTTTCTGAAAGTTTGAAAAAAGGGGTAAACGGACATAGTATAGATCACTAACTATTTCACCT
>JBCBKZ010000338.1:0-6061 GCA_038520955.1 Bacteroidota bacterium
AAATCTTCCCGAGGAGAAGAAGTAGAGTGTCTTATCCAGGTCAAAAGAGTGATTATGGAAGAAATGTCCCGTTACAAACTTATGGATGGTTTCCTTATGGCGCTGGTGTGTATTCTGTGTCTCATGCTGCACATCAAACCTTCTGATATTAAGCCCATTTGGAAGAATGGCGTCGGGTTTTCTTCCGAGTAAGTATTCACATTCCAGGCCCGTAACATCACTCACGGTCGTAAACACATGGGCTCCATGTGCCGCGGCTCGCTCTATTTTTATCTGCGTTTCTATATTGAAATGTTTAGCCTCTTCTTCCCAGCCAAAGAAGGGTAAATGCCCGTAGAAATCCGGAGCATTCATAGCCAAGTATCTTCCCAATAAGGTAGCGTGGGTAGTAAAGACGGTATGTACAGGTAACTTGTCTCTTCTGATTTCCGGAATGACCGTACCCGCCATCCACTCATGCACATGAACTACTACTTTCTTATCGGGATTAATATCCTTTTCCGTGAGGCGAGTAACCAGCACCTTCACCATATAGCCAAAGGCTACTACCAGATTAACCAGATCATCATCCCCAGGTGTACTTATGCCATGATGTTCCCAGAGGAGATACTTAATTTCTCCTAATCTGTTATAAACATTATAGGGATTGAAAAGAATGGTTCTGGGTCTTCCTGCTATCAACCATCTTCCATAATACACCTCAAATCCCAGTTCCCTCATTTTTAGCACAGCACGACCGTAGACATGGTCATAATCATCTTCCTCCTCAAAAATAGCCGTAACATTGGGATGAACATAAGGTCCTATACAACAGTAATTTTCTCCCCAGCGTTCCTTCATAGAGGCCGCTTTTGAACGAATAACTGTATAGATCCCTCCTACCTGATTGGCCACTTCGTAGGCCACTTCCAGGAGCAGGGTATTAGAATCATCATTTACTTCAGCATGATGACCATTAGCGGAATGGGCAAACTGATTCGTGTTCAAAATATCTGAAGTCTCTCGCATGATAGGTCTCTCAAGGGCTATGGACAGCTAATTTTATATAAAATACATATTTATTGGCTAATTCCTCAATTTTCACTTTTTGGAATTTACCTTTTCAAGGACCAGAACAGTTCTGTTAGTTATGTACAAACTGAGCTGCTGATCATCATCTGTGAAGTGTTCTACTGAATCGTCTATTCTCCCAAACCCACCAAACTCAGGGTCATCAGAATTTAGTACTATCTTATACTTCCCTGGTAAGTGTGCCCTAAACTTGTAGTCAGGGATAGAATTTGTAGGATGGAAATTGCATATGAAAATGAGGTTATTCCTCTCGAACACAATCACCATGTTTTTTTCATCCACATTCAGCTGCTGGGCAGGTAAACTGTTCAGAAAATCATTCTCCTTAAACAGGTGTACCATAGCCTTATCAAAAGCATACAGGTACTTATACTTCAACCTGTCATTGAAAGCCAGACTCCATTGACGTCTTGCGTGCTTGTAGCTCCAGTTATTTCCTTCTCTGGGGAAGTCCACCCATTCCGGATGTCCAAACTCATTTCCGATGAAGGTAAGGTATCCTTCTCCGCCTAAACTTCCCGTAAATATTCTGATCATCTTATGCAGGGCTATGCCTCTGTCTATGATGAGGTTTTCATCATCTACCTGCATATGCCAATACATCTCTTTATCCATCAGCCAGAATGCCAAGGTTTTGTCTCCTACCAATGCCTGGTCATGGGACTCTGCATAGGCGATGGTTTTCTCTTTCCACCTTCTATTGGTCATTACCTGCCACATCTCATTGAGGTTCCACTCCTCATCAGATTTGTGTTTGAGAATCTTTATCCAGTAATCTGGAAGTCCCATCCCTAACCTGTAATCAAAGCCTACTCCGCCCTCATCTACTCTCCGACATATGCCCGGCATCCCACTCATGTCCTCAGCTATGACAATGGCATTGGGCTTAATGCTATGAATGACTTCATTAGCAAGCTGCAGATAGGTGATTGAGTCCCATTCTACTCCATCCTTGAAGTATTTATCATAATGGTCAAAGGTCACATGGTCTCCATGGTGGAAATACAGCATGGAAGTAACTCCATCAAATCTATATCCATCAAAGTGAAATTCCTTTAGCCAGTAGGCCACATTGGAGAGTAGAAACTGCTGCACCTCCCACTTCCCGTAATTAAACAGTTTGGAGTCCCAGCCCGTATGGTATCCTCTTCCTCCCGGATGGAAGTAGTGATCATCCGTTCCATCAAATTCATTCAGCCCTTCCGCGAAATTTTTCACTGCATGTGAATGGACAATGTCCATAATCACAGCTATACCCATTTTATGGGCTTTATTGATGAGATACTTCAGGTCATCAGGATCTCCAAAACGAGAGGTAGGGGCAAAGAAATTAGATACATGGTAGCCAAAAGAGCCGTAATAGGGGTGCTCCTGTATGGCCATCATCTGTATACAATTATACCCAAGGTCCTGAATGCGGGGAAGCATCTCATCAGCAAACTCCTTGTAGGTTCCTACCCCTTCTCTTTCCGTCGCCATCCCTACGTGTGCTTCATAGATAATAGGGGCGCCTATCTTTTTCAGAGAGAATTTCTTGTCTGTCCACTTAAAGCCTTTATCCTCCCAAACCTGCCCTGAAAAGTCATTAGTGTTAGTGTCCTGAATCACTTTCCTGATGTAAGCTGGTATACGATCCATTTGACCGTTTTCAGACTTAACATGCACTTTGATTAAACTGCCGTGAGTAAAGCTGTCTTTATATTCAGCGTCAGGAAGAAAAATCTCCCAAATACCTGATTCATTTTTTGCGAGTGGGTGACTTTCTCTATTCCAGCCATTAAAATCTCCTGTCAGGGATAAGGAAGTAGCTCCTGGCGCCCATTCTCTGTACATCCATCCCTTCTTCTTCTTGTCATAATTCAGGCCAAAGTACTCATAAGCACTGGCAAATTTTTCTAGGCTACCAGCTTCCTTTATAATATGATCTTTTTGTTCGTTAAATCTGTCGAACCTTTCAACAATATCAGCTTCATATGGCTCTAACCAAGGATCATCTTTGACCAGGGCCAGTTTGGGGGAGGTGGTATTTTTCATGACAGGTCAGGCTTTTTTCTCTGGGGCGTAAACTAAGAAGGAGTTATGAGTTAACCAATAATATGAAATATATTCAGATGCTTAGTTTTCTTTTTGCTGGAGATAAGCACTTACTGTTTCAGACAGTACCTGATCTATGGGCGTATAAGAAAAATCCAGCTCTTCAATAGCACTTCCATCATACTCGTATCCACCTGAAGCGCTCCTGGCGGATTCCAGCGAGATGAAGGGTTCTTTGTTTGTCAGGTTTCCCCATAGTTCAAACATCCAACCGGCTATTCTCATTAGAAAGGGAGGAATCTTTATAGTAGGCTTGGGTTTATTCAAAAGGTCAGCCAGGGTATCCAGTAGCCTCTTTTGGGGCCAGTTCTCAGCTACCAATACAAATCTCTCTCCACTGCTCAAGGAAGAGTTCAACACCAGCTTGGTAGCCTTCACCACGTCCTTCAAGCCCACCAGCCCACTCATGCTCTCCACATAAAAAGGTAATCCCTGATCTACTTTCTTGATGATGCCCGGTGTACCCTTATCCCAGTTGGCTCCAGGTCCCAGGATTACGCCCGGATTAACTACAGCTGCGGATAGACCTTCTGCCACTCCACGTTGGACCTCCAGCTCCGCCCTGTATTTAGATTCTGCATATCCTGAAGTAGTCTTATGCTTCACCCACTTACTTTGCTCATCCACTATCCCATCATCGTTGGTTTTTCCCAAAGCAGCTATGGAACTCACATGTATCAGCTTTTCTACTTCTTCTGCCAGACAAGCGTCCACCACATTAGCGGTACCTTTTACATTGGTGAACATAAGTTCCTTTTTCCGTTTCTTCCAGAAGGTCACAGTGGCCGCACAATGGATTACATAATCCACACCTTTCACTGCCTTTTCCAGGATCTTGATGTCGTTAATATCTCCCTGCACTACTTCCACCATTTTCAACCATGAATAGGCGTGGGCCGAAGGATTTCTGATGATCACTCTAATATCATGACCATCCTCCAGCAAACTTTCTACCAAAGAACTTCCCAAAAAACCGGATGCACCCGTTACTAATATCATCTAGCATGTATATTTGTGCCCAATAAACTTCCGCTTCATTAACAGTAGGTACTTCATCAACCCGAATACCTTCCTCTGGTTCTGGACAAGCGGTAAATTAACATAAGCCTTTCAAAAGCTGGAAAACAATATGACAGAATTGGCTGATTTTTTTACGCCCATCTCCATTCCCAAGCAACGGAAAATCACAGGAACCCTCATGGAATATGTGGATGGCCACTTCCTCACCTTCCCAAACTGGCGTGATGCGGATATAGTCATTATAGGGATTTCTGATGAGGAACAGCAGTTCAGTGTGGAAGCCATTCGTACTCAATTATATACCTTATCCAGTCCGGTAGCAAATATAGGATTAGCTGATCTCGGCAATCTGGTAGCACAGAATAACCGGGAAGCCTTGTATGAGATGGTGTCTTTTGTAGTGGGGACCCTTATAGAAGCAGGTAAAACCGTCATCATTCTTTCTCCTGGCCAGGATGTAGCCTATGGTCAGTATCTGGCCTATTCAGATCATGGTAACGGTATACAATACGTGCATGTAGACGCTGAACTGGACATGGATGAGCAGGAAGGCACTACCTTGTCCAAGCGTTTTAATCAAAACATCTTCCAGCATAAGCCCTCCTTTTTGTTTGCTTATACCAATCTGGGGTATCAGCGCTATCTGGTATCGGAGGAAGAACTTTCCTTTCTCACTGCCAGCTATCATCAGGCCATCAGATATGGAGAGCTGCATCAGCAAATAGAGGAAGCAGAACCTTATATACGTACTGCGGATATGTTGAGCTTTGATTTTTCTGCTATCAGAGCAGCAGAAGCTCCAGGAGCCATCCAGCCTTCTCCCGGGGGATTCTCTGCCATGGAGGCTTGCAGGATAGCCAGATATGCGGGACTGGCTTATCATCTGAGCAGCATCAGCATTACTTCCTATGTCCCTCAGTTTGACTATAGAAACCAGGGAGCGCTTTTATCTGCCATGCTCGCCTGGTATTTCATGGAGGGCTACTACAATCGCTATGATGACTATCCGGATGAAGAAAGGACCCAGCTGCGCAGATATGCAGTAAAGCTTCATGCTACCGTGGAAACTATTCATTTCTTTGAACACCTCAGAACCGGTAGATGGTGGATGGAAGTCCCTTATCAGATTTCAGGGAAAACTCCATCTGGACCCGGCATCCTGGTCCCCTGTTCAAAAAAGGACTATGAATATGCCAAAGGGGATGATATCCCAGATAAGTGGTGGGTAACCTATAGCAAGATCAGCAAGTGATTATTCTGAGAAATGTGTCCAAGTCTTTTTCTGATCAGCAGATACTGAAAAGCATAAATCTGGAAATAGGGAAAGGGAGAACCTGTATTCTTGGCCAAAGTGGAAGTGGAAAATCATTGCTACTGAAACTCATCCTCGGACTCGAACCCCTAAGCTCAGGAAATATCTTTCTTCTGGGAAAAGCCCAAAATGAATTCTCTGATGAGGACTGGATCAACTTTAGAGATAGGACAGGCGTTGTTTTTCAGGCCTCAGCCTTATTCGATTCGCTAACAGTCTTTGAGAATATAGGGATCAAGCTGTTGGAGGAACGTAAAATCAGTACTCCCGAGATTAGAGAAAAAGCTGAGGTTTGCCTCCAACAGGTAGGTCTTCCTACCAGCATTCTTGACAAATATCCGGACTCACTTTCCGGAGGAATGAAAAAACGGGTGGCCATAGCCAGAGGCGTCATCCATTCTCCGGAGATTCTCTTTTATGATGAACCCACCTCAGGATTGGACCCAGTTTCTGCCGCACAAATAGATGATTTGATTCTCAGGCTTTCTGAGCTGGAAGCACATACCAGTGTAATTATTACCCACGACCTAATGACAGTAAGGAAGTTGGCTACCCAGGTAGTTA
>JBCBKZ010000339.1:0-6043 GCA_038520955.1 Bacteroidota bacterium
TTATTAAAAAGTGGAGTAATTGGAGCAATAATAGGAGCGACTGCGTTCAAGATGTTTGATAAAACCATTGATATGGTGATTGATGTCTATGAAAATAGTTCTGGAGATATTGGAGATATAAATTTTGGAAATGGGGACGATGATGGAGACGACTAATAAATGTTAACGTTTGGGAATAGAACTGTCACTAGAAAGCATATTCTTAGGAAAAAATCAAATTTGTAATCCCCCAAATTCTCACTGTCAGTAAATATGTCAGTAACCCCAAAAGAAAACACCTAACTAATTGATAGTTAGGTGTATATGGTTAAGATATGTACCCAGGGTCGGACTCGAACCGACACGGATTGCTCCATTGGTGTTTGAGACCAACGCGTCTACCAATTCCGCCACCTGGGCTTAATAGGGCTACGAAAATACAACGGCTTTTGTTGATTCACAAACGGAATTTTACCCCCTAAATCTGCCTTATTCGTAGCTCAGTTTGTCCACTGGATTTCGGCTGGCAGCCTGTATGGACTGTAATCCTACCACTGCCCAGGCTAGCAATAGTGTCAGGCCCGCCGCCAGTAAGAACATCCATATCTCTATGTCTATGCGGTAAGCAAATTCGTTCAACCAGTTCTGAACGCCTAGATAGGCGAGGGGGCCTGCAATAAGATTGGCTATGATTACCATGAGGATGAAACGCCAGGAAATCAGCCAGGTAATGTCAGGCACACTGGCGCCTAATACTTTGCGGATAGCTATCTCTTTCAGCCTGTCCTTGATGTTCAGGTTAGCCATGGCGAACATTCCCATGAAGGCAATAAATAGTGCCAGGAAGGTAAGGGCCAGGAGTACTTTAGATAGGCGTTTCTCTTGCTCGTATTGCTCAGCTAGGGCAGAATCCAGGAAGTAGTATTCAAAAGGAATTCCTAGGGTATTTCTCTCCCAGACAGCCTGAATCTTTTGGATAGCTTCCTGAGCATCTGCCGGCTTAAGTTGGATAGAAAGATAGGGCAGTCTGTCATTGGTGTTGAAGAAAGCAAAGGGCTTAATTTCTTCCCTAAAGCTGGTAAAGTGAAAGTCCTCTACTATGCCTACAATCTTGCCCATACGGGTGCTGTCTCCATCCCGGTAAGCTGGAAATTCTTTCCCTACCATATCGTAGTCCATACCTAGCTCCCTCATAGCCTGTTCATTGACCACCATGTGGAAGCTGGTGCTGTCAACAGGGAAGTCGGCAGAAAAAGATCTCCCTTCTATCAATTCTATGTCCATCATCTCCAGATATCCCAGACTCACACTGATGAAATTCATGACTATAGACTCAGGTACGCCCACACCTGTAGTCCAGTTGATCCCTCCCAGAACACCACTGGAAAAGGCGATATCATCTACCTCCGCTATCTGAAGAATCTCCTGCTGTAAGCTTTGGACATTACGGACATCAGTGGTGTTGGGGATGATCATGACCTGCTCCTTGTTAAAGCCAATGTCTGTCTGTTGTATGTGGCTGAGCTGCTGATAGACCACAATAGATCCTATGATCATGCAAACGGAAACGGCATACTGAATGACGAGTAAGACCCTTCTGGCACCTTTGACGGTTGCGCCAGATTTATTGACTACTCCCTTCATCATCCCGGCTATGTTGAGTTTGGAAAAGTTGGTTGCGGGATACAGTACTGCCAGGAGGGCAGGAAGGAAAAGGAGTCCAATGAGCCCCAATAGGTAAGGGAGGTTTTGAGGATCTCGAATGCTAATCTCTCTTCCCAGTAAACCGCCCATTTGCTGGAATAAGAGTTCTGCAAAGAAGCATCCAATAACCAAAGAAATAGCCAGGATAATGGAGGATTCTATGAGAAACTGACTGATAAGGGATTTTCGATATGCCCCAAATACTTTTCTCAGTCCTACTTCACGTGTTCTTTTGGTAGAATGTGCTATGGTTAGGTTAATGAAGTTGATAAAGGAGATAAGCAGTACGAACATCGCCAAGGCAGCAAATATGTAAACAGTTTGAATGTTGCCGTTGACTGCCAATTCCCACTTAAGTTTAGAGTGAAGATGGATGTCTTTGACAGGTTGAGAATAAATGATGTTGAGGTTATCTGGATCATGCTTTCTGAACAGAGGTTCTAGCTGCGGTTCTACAGTGGAGATGTCGTTTCCTTTATGCAGCTTCACATAGGTGTAGAAGTTATACCACCCCCAGTGGGTATTCAGGTTGGAGAAGGTAAGCGGGACCAGAAAGTCGAAGGTGAAATGCGTATTGGCAGGAACGTCTTTGGCTACAGCAGTAATGGTGAAATCTTTCCCTTCTCCATCAAAAAAAGTAACCGTTTTTCCGATCACCTCCGTAGTCCCAAAATAATTCTGTGCTTTTGACGCTGTAATGATCATGCTAGTAGGATCATCCAGGGCTGTTTCAGGATCTCCAGCCAATAGTTCAAAACCAAACACATCCAGAAAGCTTGAGTCTACCCGAAGTACTTCTTTCTCATAAAACTTATGTTCTGAATCTGGCCCAAGTAGAAAATATCTTCCCCAAGAGGGAAATAGTCTGGTGGCACTTTCTACTTCAGGTACTTCAGCCAGGAGGGCAGTAGTTAGGGCTGGGGGAGTAGTGGCGTCAGGTATACGTGAGCCTTTCTCATCTACAAAATCAATGGCGATTCGATGAAGCTGCTCATGATCGGGTAAATGCTGATCATAGCTGCTTTCTTCTTTTAGGAATAGAAAGATGAAAATGAAACAGGCAAGCCCTACTGAAAGACTGAGTAGGTTCATGGCATGTTCTTGCCAGTGTTTGCCCAGGTTTCTCCAGGCGAACTTGACATAATGTTTGAATAAAATCATGGAGCTGTGGTTTGGGGATGCGCTTTTGAGGGCGAAAGGGCGGAGGAAATGGAAGACCTGGTACCAATACCAGAGATGCGCCTTTCGCTTTCCTTTTTGAGAGAATTCTTCAGGGAACTGCTCATGGAGATCTCCCAGAATAGGTTCTACCCATTCCGCTTTGCAAAACCATCTAAGAAATTGGTCTGCTCGTTTGGGAGGTTGAGGCGTATTAGATGCTGCCATAGCTCAATCCTTTCCACGCGATATCAGGGATTTGATTCCAAAGACCATTTCTAAGTTCACGGGTGTAGGCTACGGCTTCTTTTCCAGAAGCGGTGATGCTGTAAAGCTTTTTCCTTCTTCCTCCTCTCTCATGTGTAGCGCCTGAAAGCTCAGAGGATAGAAAGCCCTTTTTCTCTAATCTGCTGAGGGCTGAGTGGACGGCTCCTATGGCTACAGACCTATTTGTCTGGTCTATGATCTCTTTCCTAATGGCAAGTCCATAAGCTTCAGGGAACAATACGCCTACTATTAACATCACCAGCTCTTCAAATTCTCCCAGGTGAGTTCCTTTCATGAGGTTTTTTCATAAATGTAGAACAAATGGGTCAAAAACTACAAATATGAATTTTGATTTTCGACAAACTACATAAAAAAGCCGGAAAACCTGTCAGATTTTCCGGCTCCCTACATATATGCTAATTGTGTTACACCAGTTTAATCCTCCCGTAGATAATCTACCGGATTCAGGCGTGCCGCCCGTATGGTTTCGTAGCTTACGGTGATAGCTGTCAGTACGAAAATAGCCACCACTGAAGCTACTAAAATCCACCACGCTATCCCAATTCTGTAGACAAAATTCTGAAGCCAATCCTGCATAAGGAAGTAGGCTACTGGTACAGCTATGATAGAAGACAAAACCAGGATTAGTGCGAAGGTTTTCGAGAGTAATCCCATGATTTGTTGAACAGAAGCCCCTAAAATTTTACGTATACCGATTTCCTTCATCTTCCTTTCTGCCAGATAAGAAGCCAGTCCATATACCCCCAGACAAGCTATCAAAATAGCTAGCAGAGAGAAGACTTCAGTCAAGTCTGCCATGCGGCTTTCATTGGCATACATACGGTCAAATTCTGTATCCAGAAACCAGTAATCGAATCCTACACCTGGTATGACTTCTTTCCAGGTAGTTTCCAGATAAGTCAGTTTTTCTTCCAGTTTATCCTTGGGTAGTCTCACATACACGATCTTATCTATCTGGCTAGGGAAAGTAGTCATGAGCATCGGTTCTATAGCCGTACGCATAGACTTGTAGGGAAAGTCCTTCACTATCCCTATGACCTGTCCAGTGAGTGTCTGCTCTTGTCCCAGTCGTATACTTACAGAAGTTCCCAAAGCCTGGTTTAAATCCAGGTCGAGGACCTTAGCTGCAGCTTCATTCATGATGAAGGAGGCTACCGTGCTGGAATCAGAAATTTGTCTATTCTCAAACCCTTTACCGGATAGCATTTCCAACCCAAACATTTCCGGGAAGTTATGCTCCACATTTAGCATGTTCCAGTCATACTCATTCTCATTTAGGCCAGGGAAACGCATTTGGAGATTGATGTTCCCGAAGTATTCTTGTCTGGGGAGGTGATTAGCCATGGATACCTGCTGCAGATCCAGGTCCCTCATGAGAGACTGGCGGTAGACCTCGTATTTATTGGTAGGGGCGTTCCCGCCAAAGCGGATAGACACGATCTGTTCCCCGGCTTCGCTAAGCTTGGAGCTTCTGATCATGTTCATTTGTAGGTATACCACAGAGGTACAAATGATGAGAATGACAGATATGGTAAACTGGAACACCACCAGTGCCCTTCTGAATACCTCCGGACCTTTGCCAGGCGCGAACTTATTTCTCAAAACAGTGATGGGCTTAAAACCAGATAAGTATAAAGCTGGATAAATACCGGAGAAAAGGGCTACCAGTATGACTGTGGCTGCTATGATGGCCAGTATATCAGGTCTTGCCAAAGAGGCGAGGGTAAAACTCTTTCCCGCCAATTGATTAAAGTAAGGGAGAAGAATAGTAATGATTCCTAATGCTAGCAGCATGGAAATAAAAGCTGTTAACAGTGATTCTCCAAAGAACTGGGTGATCAGTTGAGAACGTGTACCTCCTAGTGCCTTGCGGAGGCCTATTTCCTTGGCACGTTTGGTAGAGCGGGCTGTGGCCAGATTCATGTAATTGATGCCTGCTATGAGCAGAATCAATATGGCAATAGAGCCAAAGATGTACATATAGTTAATGTCTCCGGCTCCTTCCGTTACCCACTCTATCTCCTCGTCAAAGTGGATATCTCTAATGGGGATGATAACGGGTGTCATCGGATTTTCTTGGTCCGTATTGGAAGCTACTAGTCCTGCCAGTCCCTCCTCAAGCTTATTGATGTCCGCACCTTTTTCAGTTCGAAAGTAAGTCTGTACAAAGAAGTTGTCCCAGCTATTATTGAAGCCTTCCCCAAACTCTTTTTCCAGGGCCTTCATATTCGCAAAGTAATGTCCTTGCACATGGGTATTTGCAGGTAAATCCTGGTAGACAGCCGTAACCTCCATGGGGTATTCTTGTTGGAGAAAGGGATGAGTGATGGTCAAGGTTTTACCCAAGGGATCTTCATCCCCAAAGAGAGCTTCTGCCATAGACTCATTCAATGCTATGGCATTATTTTTCTCAAAGGCTGATTCCTGGGAACCCTTTACAACCGGGAAATGAATGACTTTCTCGAAACTCTCGTCTACCCAGAATAGTTTCTCTGACAGCAGGATTTTGTCAGCGGGCTTATTGTTGATGACGGTAGGATAGCCAAACCAGAACAAACCTGTAGCTTCTTTTACTTCAGGATAATTCTCTTTTAAGCCATATGCCCAAATACCGGGAGAGTAGCCAATTTTATTTGTGCTACCGTCTTCCTGGACAAATTCTGTTCCTATGCGGTAGGTATTCTCTGCATCTGGATGGACCGTATCAAAGGTGAGTTCATCGAAGATAAAGAGGATGATCAGGATCGCGCTGGCCAAACCTATGGCAAGACCAGCCATGTTAATGAAGGTGAATACCTTCTGAGAGGTAAAACTCCTTAAGGCGGTTTTCAGATAATGAAAAAACATAGTTACTGTGTGTAGGTAGGTCAACCGTACCTTCTCCAGACTCTCCCCTCTACTATTTCCCTGAATG
>JBCBKZ010000033.1:0-15830 GCA_038520955.1 Bacteroidota bacterium
GTTCACTATGAAATACCCATATCAACCTGAAAAATTTGGCCTATTCTGTTATTTCATTCATAAGAGGAAAATGAGAAAGTCCCTGATCAGGAAAAAGACTATCCTGTGTTAGGTCAAACAACACCTTTCTCTATGTTCAGGAGAAATTCTCACTTAAACAGACCATCTTTATTTCACATTACAAAGTGGAAGTAAACGGATGGAAAAAATGAAGGATGAAGAGTTGATACCAGGTCAGGTATACAAATGGAAAAAGCCACTCCATTTTTGAAGTGGCTTTTTCGTATCTAAAATGTAAGCTTATCCTTACTGTGGATTAATAATGATAAACTTCTTGGCTTTCTCTGTTTCACTGGATCTAACCTTTACTACATACCACCCTCTTCCCAGATAAGCAGTAGGATAGGTAAAGACTCTTTCAAACTCAGGAATCTCTGTGTAGAATAACCTTCTACCATTGCTATCAATGATTTCGAGTTCTTCCGCATCTCCCAAGATGGTGATGGTAAGGGTTTCACCAGTTTCTACCGGATTAGGTCCGATTTGGATATCAAAGTTCTCTCCTCTTTTTAGCTGGAGAATATCAGAATAGAAGTTATTGCCATTGAATCCTACGCCTACCACACGATAGTAAACGATGTCTGCTTGTGGAATTTCAGTCCATGGATCCAGGACTGTGTAAGTCGTATCTCCATCAGTCTGACCTACGGGATTGGCAGAACCTGCTTCAGTAGGTTCTAAGAAAGATCTGTTAAGGCTTCTTTCAATGATAAAGTTGGCTATTCTTACTTCATTTTGGGTATCCCAGTTGATATTGACGCCGTCAGCAGACTGTGTGAGGTTTGCTAAGAGGATATCTACATCAGATTCAGGGAACACTTCAAAGCTTAACACCTCAGTACTGTCTACCAGGCCTTCATTATCTGTCATGATGGCGTAAATCTCATAAGTTCCCAAGGCTGGGTTTGGCCATTCAATTTCATATGGGGCGGTAGAAACGTCTCCCAGCTTAGTACCGTTAAGGAAGAACGCCACATTAGTGATAGAACCATCAGGGTCCTGGGCATCCAGTCTAATGGTATTATCTCCCAGAGTAAGTCCATTCTCAGCGGTAGGATTGGTAAAAGCACCTACAGGCTTGGATCTGGCTACAATAGAAATGGTATCTGATACACCCGCCAGGCTATCATTGTCATAGGCTATGGCAGTTAAATTAAGCGTGCCTCCAGGGATTTCCATCCAGAAAACTTCAAAAGGAGCTTCATTGTCTGAGCCTATCAAATTGCCTTCATAGTAGAATTCCACCCAGCTCACTGTTCCATCAACATCAGCAGCAGTAGCTTCTAACTGTACATCTTCATCCTGTATGAAAATGGTTCCACTGATGGGGTTGGTGATAGATACAGTGGGTCTGTTCCGCACGATGACATTGATAGGAGTAGAAGTACCTACCAGATTGTCATTGTCAGTAGCCTCAGCTGTGATAGTAGCAGGACCAGCTGGAAGGTTATTCCAATCTATGGTAAAGGGTTCAGTAGAATCTGTTCCTATTAAGGTCCCGTCTACAAAGAAGTCTACTTTAATGACTTCACCGTCCAAATCTGCAGTTACTGTCTCTATGGTTATGCTATCATTTTCATTTAACGCTTGCCCATCTGACGGATTGATGATGGTAACCGCAGGGCGTCCCTTTACTACCACCGTTGCTGAATCAGAAGTAGTACTGATTCCGTCGCTATCCGTGGCTATGGCAAATACCTCATAGATTCCAGATGCCTGATCCACTTCCCATGTCAGTGAGTAAGGGGCAGTACTATCTACGGTGATAAGTGTAGCACCTATGTAAAATGCTACCGCTTCAATAGTTCCATCAGTATCCTCAGCAGTGGCTTCTAGCAGAGTAGGAGACCCATCAATAAGCGTATCTCCGTCTGCGGGAGAATTCAAGGTTACAGTAGGAGGCGTAAACACACTAAAGTTGACCGTGTCAGATGTCCCTTTCAAGTCTTCATTATCTGTTCCTACAGCATAAAGAAGATAATCTCCCTCAGCAGGCTGTGTCCAGGTTACTGTATAAGGTTCTGCACTGGCTTCTCCTATTTTCTGGTCTCCAGCAAAAAACTCTACCAGGCTTACAGAGCCATCAAGGTCAGTTGCAGTAGCAGTGATGGTAACATCTCCTCCTACGAGAATTCCTTCTCCATCTATAGGCTCAGTAATTATGACTACCGGAAGGGCCTTCACAGAGACCGCTACAGCCTCAGAAGTAGTTTCCAGTCCATCATCATCAGTAGCTTTGGCAGTGATAGATTGTGTACCTGCTGAAGTAACGGCAGAAGTTACTATGCTAAAAGGTGCCTCAGTATCTTCTCCCAACTTTGTATCCCCCTGAAAGAACTCCACTAACGTGATAGTTCCGTCCTGGTCAGATGCTGCTGCCTCCAGAGTAGTAGGGGCTCCCTCAGTTAGGACTGAACCTGCTGTAGGAGTGGTAACACTTATACTTGGGGCTATTTGTACTTCTATATTGATGGTAGATTCTTCTGTGAGGCCATGGTTGTCAGTAGCCACCGCTCTGATTTCATAATCACCGAAGGGAACATTCGCCCAGCTAAACTCATAAGGAGTGACTGCATCTTCTCCTAGCAGGTTATTCCCCTCAAAGAATTCCACCTTACTGATGGTCCCGTCATTATCAGATGCCGTAGCTGTAAGCTGGATAGTACTTCCGTCCAGGAAGGTAGCATTGTCTTCCGGGGCAGTGAGCGCTACATTAGGCTTGGAACGGATAGAAATAGAAACCGCAGAGGAAACATTGTTCAATCCATCATTATCAGTGGCTCTAGCTGTAAGGCTATAGGTTCCAGCAGGTGCATTCTCCCAGTCAAATTCAAAAGGGGCATCAGTATCTGTCCCCAAGAGCGTGTTGCCCTGGAAGAACTCTACCTGAACTACATTTCCATCCAAATCAGAGGTGTTGGTAGAAATGGTAATATCCTCTCCTTCATTAAATATGTCATTGTTATCAGGATCAGTGATGCTGATTTCAGGTGCCTGAGGCTCAGCAGTGATGATCACATCAATTTCATTAGAAACGCCACTGAATCCCTGATTATCTATGGCTTGTGCGGTTACCTTATATTCTCCCACATCAGGTTCATCCCATGTTACTGCATAAGGAGCACCAGTATCTTCTCCAACTAGCTCTCCATCAGCAAAGAATCTTACTCTGTTAATAGAACCGTCAGGGTCATTTGCACTGGCTCTTAAGGTGATGTCAGTACCTACTACAAATACTGAGTTATCATCAGGATCAGTGAGAGATACATTAGGCGTAGAATTTCCTGAATCTTCACAGAGAGTTTGGTCTTTACCCAGGCTTCTGGCAGTTCCTGGTGAAGGATTAGGGCCAGAACCAGTTCTTTTATACAGTATGAATCTGTCTATCGCATGGAAAGCTGATCTGGTAGCTACCTGCATGGTATATACCCCAGGATTATCAAACTCCACATACAGATCCAGCGAGAGTTCATCTCCCGAGTTAGTTCCCCAAGTCCATTCAAATTGGGTCATAAAGACCTTTACCCAACCAGGGTTACTGTTATTCCCACCTGCGCCAGGAATGACAGGTGTTTGACCAGTACCTTTTGGGTAGTACTGCTCTCCGTCCACTCCGTCTGCACCATATACGCCGTCAGCGTCCGGGAACCTGACAAAGGAGTCGTTTCTGGCATCAGATCCTACATTAGGGTTTCCCTGCTTGTCAATCTGAGACCGCATTTCAAAACGGTAAACACCTGCGTTTTCAATTTCAAACACATAGTCCAGGATAGCAACTCCAGGATTATTATGATTATTAGAACCTGTCCAGACTATGTAACCTGAACCGGTATAGTTTCCAATATCAGTTTGAACCTCCCAATCCTGGACAAGCGTAGCTTCTTCAGCTTCAAAGATGACATATCCGTTTTCTTCAACGAATTTGGCATCACATTGTCCATAAGAGTTAGTTGGAAAAAAAGCGAGGGAAGTTAACAGAAGAAGGCCAAGAACAAGGCTAGTAATAGAGGTAAATAATTTGTTCACAAAGAAATATTGTTAATCCTGAATAATGTTTCGGGTGAAACGTATGGTGACTTTTATCTACTTTACCTGCCTCGAAAATGCTAAAATCCTTCCTCTCTTAAGGGTAAGTTTTACTGAACCGCAATATCTTCAGGATAAAGGGGTGATATGGGTAGAAGTTCGAGCAATTCAGGTTTAAGGAATTACCTTAAATGGTTAGACAATTTTCATTTTCTAGCCTGTATATAGTTCTGTTTAAGGAATAGAATCCCCGAAAAAGACTAAGAGGATACCTCATGAATGAGATATCCTCTTTAGCCCACAACCTAAAATCCTGTTAACCCTGTCTTAAGTCTTTAGTAAACTTCCTTTAGTACACGACTATGAGTTTACTTCCTGATGTATTCTTTGATGAAACTACTACTGCGTATATCCCCTTGGGTAGATCAGAAAGGTCAATCTTGCTTTCCATCACCAACTGATCTTTTTGTACTTCACGACTAAGCCATTCCCTGCCACTCTGATCAATGAGCTGTATCTTCATGCTGCCTGCAGAAGGTCCGCTCAGAATCAGCGTCCCCTGACCTGATACTGGGTTTGGATAAACACCTACCTCAAGTTGGTCAGCTCCTAAAGCAGTCCCTTCTCTGGAATAGTCTGGAGAATTGACCAGAGCCAAATCCTCTATTTCTGGAGAAAGTATCTCTATCCCCGCCAGAATAGGCGTACCAGAGGAAGCTACCAGCGTAAGGTCCAGTAAGCTGTCTACTACGGTAACTCTGTGTTGGAAAACATAAGCTGCCATGCTCCCAACCTCTTCCAGTAGGTTTAGGGTAACACCTGCTTTATTCCCTTCCATATGCACATCAAATACTCTGGCACTGTCAGTAGCTTTATCTCCATTATCTGCTCCCCAGTAGATTTCAGCAAAATGTAGATGGACAATGTAGGTCCCATTAGGAACAGGAATTTTGTAAGCCAGTTTTCCTAATGAATCAGGGGTAGTTCTGGTAGTTCTGTACAGTTCATCAAAACTTGTCCCGGTAATATCATAGACAAACGGATTTTGATACATTTCCGTCTGACCAGTGAAGTACTGATCTGCAGAGAAAATGTGTCCGCCATAGCTGTTCTCCATGGATTCTCCACAGTTGATTCTCATGGCGAAGGCTCCCTCAGGTATAAGAGAAGGCTCTACGATGGTAAACGCTATGCTGTCAGCAATACCTGCTACTCCCTCTCCCAACCTTTCAGAATAAGGGGTAATCACTAGCTGATAGGTACCGGGCTGGTAATCCCAGCGTAGGAATACGCCCTCACTATCTCCCATTAGGCTCCATGGATCAGAATTGTCTACATTATCTATCTCCTGGGTACCTCTTAGCTGGAAGCCAACGCTTCTAACCTGATACAAGCAGTTTTGGGTTGTAGCTAGTATGCTCAGAGCGTCAGGTAAAGAAGTAGTGTATAATGTGTCCCCGTCTGATAAGGATTGCCACACCTTTCCCGTTCTGGCATTTATCAGGCTTACTTCTTCCACACGCATGCCATCACAGTCTACTTCGCATGCCTTTACCTCTACTGTATCTACTGCATAGCATTGATTATTTCCTGTGGCAGTCAACACATACACACCTGCTTTATGTACTTCAATGGTAGGCTCCAGTGCCACAAAGCCTTCTGGCCCAGTCCACTCATAAGATACATTCTGATAGTAGTGGCCCTCTAATATCCCACTTCCACTGTAGCAGTCAAGTATGATATCTGGTCCTGCTAGTGCATCAGGTCTGGTCAGATCTGAGATTACCTCTAACGTATCACTGTCTGTACATCCATTCTGGTCTGTTACACTCAGTACATAGACCCCTTCTACACTGATAGATGTATTCAGAATATCTGAGAAGAAAGAGTCTGGTCCACTCCATAACACTGAAGATCCTTCAGGGACAATTCCGGAAAGTCTTAGTTCTTCCTCTCCACATCCTAATAGCATATCAGGGCCAGCTTCTATGTTAATTTCCATCACTCCCTGGCTGATCCAAACTGAGTCCGTACGCATACACTTGGAAGGACTGACCGCTTCAAGGATATAAAGGCCCGGTTTATCTACATTTATGGCTAATTCTGTAGAAGAAAATCCACCAGGTCCTGACCATTCATACTCTTCTGCTCCCTCTACTTTCCCTTCCAGAGAAATCACAGGCGTATTACAGCTAAGTACGGCATCCTCTCCCGCTGATAGGTCAGGAAGGTCTATCACTTCCACTACTTCCAAACTATCCTTGGCAATACATCCTAAAGAAGATTCTGCTGTGAGGACATAGAAACCAGGTACGCTTACCTCAGCATCTATTCTTTTGCTGGTAAACCCATTAGGCCCCGTCCAGTATCTTCTTCTGGAGTCCAGCGTTCTACCGCTTAGCCTTACGGAAGACACATCACATCCCATTAAGATGGTATCCTGTAGAAATACCTGAGGATCTGGTATCCTGGTGATACTGATAGATCTGGCAGTAGTACATTCTCCGTTGGTAGCAGTCAGTACATAAGTACCGGTCGTAGACACATTGATCTTAAGATTTGTGGAACTAAAATCTTCTGGTCCTTTCCAGCTATACGCCAGATCTTCCTGAACCTTAGCTTCTATCGTTACTTGCTGGCTTTGACAGCTAAGTTCTCCCGGATCACTAATAGAAATCCACTTGTCTTTGTCTAAACATGACGGCCCTGCGTCTACCTCTCTTTTAATTTCGAACTGGTAGGTTACAGATGCTCCTTTAGCTCCCTTTTTACCGGGACGGGCATAAGGGGTAACCCTTAATCTGTACTTTCCTATCCGTGGCTTCCATCTCTGATAGTTTCCATTATTATCCCCAAACAGGGCAAAGGGTGCTTTACTCTCAGTTCTCCTCCTGCTATCAGGCCCGAATAGCTCAAAGAAAACAGAGCCTGTCTCCTGCATACAGTTCTTAGGTACTACCTGAATATTGAGATAGTCAGGCAACTGGTTAAGACCTAATACCGCTCCATCTTCCAGTAGCTCTATTTGTTTATTGGATTGCGCATTAATGAGATAAAGTTCCTTGATGGTAGGCTGGAAGCAGTTAATATCTGGATTATCTGGTTCGTCAGATGGCGGAACAAAGCACTTAAGAACCGTAATGGTCTTCTGGTCTTTACACCCCTGATCCCCTTCCACACTAAGGGTATATTTCCCTGGAACCCTTACCGTTACCACTTTTTGGTCAGACCTGAATCCTGATGGACCTACCCACAGAAATGAATTTCCCACTGAGGCACTTCCATCCAGGGTAGCTGTTCCTGTCTCACATGAAATACTTGTATTATCTCCAGCTTCTGCTTTTACGCCACTATTATCACAATCAGGTTCTTCTCTTACTGTGAAGGTAATTTCGAGAACCTTTCCTGCATTTCCTTTTCCATAGTGGGCATTGTAAGGAGTAACTTTTAAGGTATAAATGCCTGGTCTAAAAGTGTAGGTACGGTGATTCCCTCTGGTGTCCCCGTACATAGAGTAGGGAGCTACATTCTCCAATCTCTTAAGAGACTGGCGACCTGATAGCTCAAATCTGACAGATTGTATTTTGCCCTGACATTCTCCCACATCAGCTGCGACGGCTAATCTGGATGGGAGGTCAGAAAGAATTAACACATCTCCGTTTTTTATTTCCTGAATTTCTGAGGCGTTTGCAGCATTGAGTAAGCTGATGTGCTGTATGGCTAACTGATCACAATCAGCCAGCTCATCATGAGTGTTAGTCTTGGCAGAAGAAAAGAGAAATGTAAAGGTGATCCATAAAAGGAGAAGAAATATGACTTTTAGATGTTGAAGGCCTTTTGAAAACCTGGCTAAGGTATTGCTGGGGTGACCATTGGCAGCATACCAACGGGACAAAAATCCTGTTTTGAGCAAGTTCATTACAAGAGCTAATTTGTTTACTACTTTGCGATTCTGGGATGTGCGAGTACTTAGGGGAGTGGCGAGTATGCAAGTTCACCAGAGAAGGAGGGGGCGACAGATTCTTAACAAATATTCTCCTTAATCATGAGAATGGAATACGAGAAAGATTTATTCTCCTACAAGGACATTTGTACGTAAAACCAGAAATTCTTACTACTAAACTAGCTTGCTGAGTTGTTTTTAGTGAATAGGACTAGATGGAATTCATTTTTAAGGAAGAATCTTACCTG
Organism: Bacteroidota bacterium; assembly: GCA_038520955.1. Lineage (GTDB taxonomy): Bacteria > Bacteroidota > Bacteroidia > J057 > J057 > JBCBKZ01. The sequence goes on from JBCBKZ010000033.1 coordinate 8,278, forward strand.
ATACTTCAGTTTCGATAATAAATTAGTTTTTGCTGGAAATAGGCTATTCCTCCCAGCCTACAAGTACTTCTTTGGCTAGTTCTACCTTATTCCCAATGTTCCAGCCTAGATCTACGACTTTCTGAAGGTAAGCTTTGGCTATTTCAGGCTGAGTATCCTGATAGTACATTCCCAACTCATACCATGCTTCTATGGTGTACCAGAAAGGACGATAGTTTTCAGCATCTGCTATGGCCTGGAAATAGGGAATGGCTTTAGCAGCTTTTCCCTGTCCTTGATAGAAGAAGGCCATGTAGATATTGATGTATGGATTTTCAGGCTGCTCTTGAAGAAGATGGTTACCCAGATTTAGCATGGCTTCCTGAAAAATAGGATCATCACCAGATCCGGAAAGTGTCATCAGTAAGTGAAGCGTACTAATGTTTCCATATTCTGTTACCTCAGGATATTGTTTCAGTAGGGCCGATGCCAGGACTTTACTCTTTTCCTGTTCTTCCGGGAAGCCCTGTCCGAGGAAGCTAGCTGCTAAAGCATTTGCTAATATGATCTGTCGGTTAAGTGGATAAGAGGGGAGGGGAGAAGTCTCTACTAGTGTGTTTTCAGATAGCAGAATGGGAAGGGACTCTTCTTCAGCAAACACATAGTGTCTCAGGAAGCTGAGCGCAAAGAGAGAATACCTCAAATCTCCATTGATGAGGCGGGGAGGGTTACTCATGAGGTTGTTATTTGCCAATATGATGAGGCTAAGCTTCTCTTCCGGGACAGATAACAAGAGACTTGAGAAACAGTCTTCCTGACCGTATCCCCAAACGAGCTGTTTGTCTTCCCATGTTTGGCTGAAGGTTCCCAGTCCATAAGGAAGAGGCTGACCTTTTGGGTTCTTGAGAGGCGTAATTTGCTTCTTCCTGCTTTCCGCAGATAGTAATTCTCCATTCTCAACTCCTCTTAAGAATGCTGCCAAATCCCGGGCAGTAGCACTTAGTCCGGAAGCAGCACTTACGCCTGTATCATAATGGCCTTTAACGGTTTCTCCATAGAACTCATATGGACTCGCCAAATGGAGCTTGAGTGAATCTATGATATCTTGATTGCTTAAGGGAGTAGTCTGTGAAAGGCCCATTGCTTGAATAATTCTTTCTTGAAGGAGCTGTTCGTAAGGTATGCCTGTAGCTTTTTCCAATATGTTGCTGATGAGAGAATATCGGCTGCTGTAGTTGAATGCGGTACCGGGTGTTCCTTCTGATGTATGGGAAAGTAAGTGGGTGAGGGTGACGGTAGGTGGGAGAGTGGTTTCCGGTAGCCATGTGTTGATGGGTGCATCCAGATCCAGTTTTCCTTCTGATTCCAACTGAAGACAAAGCGTAGAAGCAAAGGTCTTCGAAAGAGACATGATAGGGAAGATGGTATTATCCTCTACTGGTTTTTCTGTCTCTATATCTGCGTAGCCGATGTAATTCTCATACAGGATCTCATTCTCTTGCTGAACCAGAACAGCCATCCCAGGAATATGAAAATACTCTTGTAGACTTAAGAGGTCTTTTTCGAAAGTAATAGCTTGAGGAGGAGTGTCCGTTTGACTTCTGCATCCTAAGAGGCTCAGGAAAAATGTAGTGAACAGCAGGTGTTTCATAGGAGAATAGAGACTTAGAGAAAATGTACGTCCCATTTCCCGTTTACTAGCTTGGGGTTTAAACCCCAAGCTAGTAAGAGGTAATGACTGATTAAGGACGGTTTATAATCCATCCAGATATTCACCTCAAAGACAAGTATCTATCATTAAAGACGCCTGAGAGCTTAAAATGGCAGCATTAAGTACTGGTAGATGATGCCAGCAATGACATATTCTCCATGGTCATTAATCTTCCCCCTTCTAAACATCTCTTCCTGGGTCAATCCATGCTCATCTACATACTTATTCCAGTTAGGGGGTACGTCCAGGAAACCAAAATTCACCTTTTTGGAAAAGGCCATGGCTTTCTTGCGGGATTTCGTATTCAGATCCGCGATAGAGGTATTCTCTGGAAAATAGAGAATGAGCTGTTCAGGTCCCTGTTTCTTAGACCAGGCTTTGAGCCTTTTCTTTTCCCGCTTGAAGTTCTGGACTTGCCAAATGAACAAATCAATGGGAGGTATGTCTTTTCCCTTAGCCTCTTTATTCAAATGAAGGGTTTTTACCGTCATGGTAGGGAACTCATCTACCATCAGGCCTTTTACCCTGTACTTCACCATCTCATAGACATTCTCAGTTCCCCAAAAGGCTATACTGATTTGCCCCTTTTGATAGGAAATCTTCTCTATTTTCTGATAGGTTCCTTTGAGCGCTTGCACATGGAAATCCGGGATGGGAAGAATAGAAACCGGGTAATGTGTCTGAGAATAGGCGGAGGCAGGGAGGAAAAGAACAGTTATCAACCAAAAGCTGAATATTTTTTGCAGATTCTTCATGCTTAAATCAATCAATTATTCTGCAATTTCTATAACTTCCCTTATAAAACAATACCCACATGTCTACTACGAATGAAATTGCAAAGATGATAGACCATTCTTTGCTACACCCCACCATGACAGATTCCACCTTAAAAGAAGGATGTGAACTGGCCAATAAGTATAATGTAGCTTCCGTTTGTGTGAAGCCGTATGCAGTCCCGGATGCAGTCACCTGGCTGTTGGACTCTGAAGTAGCCGTGGGAACGGTGATAGGCTTTCCACATGGGAATTCCAGCATAGCCATCAAGGTGAAGGAAACTGAGCAAGCCCTGGCAGAGGGAGCCACTGAAATAGATATGGTGGTGAATGTAGGCAAAGTCCTCAGTGGGCAATGGAACTATGTGAAGGATGAGATGTTCTCCATCCTGGAACCTGTGAGAAAATATAAAGGACTCCTCAAGGTTATTTTTGAGAATGATTATCTCCCCAATGATGAGGTGAAGATAGCCCTATGTGAAATCTGTAATGAACTCAAGGTAGATTTTGCCAAGACCTCTACCGGCTATGGTTTTGTGAAGGGAAGTGATGGGAAGTATAGCTATGAGGGTGCTACTGAGCATGACCTCAAGTTGATGAGAAAACACTGCCACCCTGAGGTGCAGATAAAAGCTGCGGGAGGGGTCCGTACCCTGGCAGATGCGTTGAAAGTGAGAGAATGGGGCGTAACCCGTATAGGGGCTTCTGCTACTGCCGCTATTCTGGATGGAGCCGTACAGGAGTTAGGACCTTATGACAACTATTAATCCCTGAAGATATGCAGTTAGGATTTGTTACTGCCATACTACCGGAGCTTAGTCTGCGTGAGGTGATGGAAACAGCAGCTGAAATAGGCTATGACTGTGTGGAGGTGATGTGCTGGCCCGTAGGAAAAGCAGAAAGAAGATATGCCGGGGTAACTCATATAGATGTTGCCTCTTTAGATGAAGCCAAAATCAAGGAGATCCACAGATTGGTGGAAGAAACGGGCGTCCAAATCAGTGGGTTGGGATATTATCCCAATCCCCTTACGCCAGTAAAAGAAGAGGCGGAGGTAGCTGTAGCTCATATCAAGAAAGTCATTCAAGCTGCCGCTGATCTGAAAATCTACCGAATGAATACTTTCATAGGGCGTGACTGGAAAAAATCCGTAGATGAAAACTGGCCAGCCTTCATGGAGGTATGGCCAGGCATCATTTCACATGCAGAGAGCTTGGGCGTAAAAGTAGGGATAGAAAACTGTCCCATGTCCTTTACGGCTGATGAGTGGCCGGGAGGCAAGAATCTGGCCCATAGCCCTGCCGTGTGGAAGAGAATGTTTGAAGCCATAGACAGCGAGTACTTTGGCCTGAACTATGACCCATCTCATCTGGTGTGGCAGCATATGGATTATCTGAAAGCTATTAGGGACTTTTCTCATAAATTTTCTCACGTGCACGCGAAGGATGTCCGTCTGGATATCCATAAGCTGAATGAGGTCGGAATCATGGCCTTTCCTCTCCAGTACCACGCACCTAAGCTTCCCGGTATGGGAGAAGTAGACTGGGGAAAGTTCTTCTCAGAACTTACAGATACGGGCTATCAAGGGCCCGTTTGTGTAGAGGTGGAGGACCGCGCTTATGAGGGAAGTTTAGACAACAGAATTACCTCTCTCGTCCAAAGTGAGACCTACCTCAGACAATTTGTCCCGAAAAGAAGGTAACAGGTCTAAAATTGCCTTATTAAGATTCATTCTATGCTGGAATGTCCTTAATATATACTCAAAATTGAATTCTCACATCTTATTCCTAATACACGAACATTGATATGGCTACTTACACGATTAACGTTAACGGAAAAGACCAACAGGTTGAGGTACAGCCTGATACGCCCCTTTTGTGGGTGTTGCGTGACAGCCTGAACATGGTAGGAACTAAGTTTGGCTGTGGCATCGGTCAATGTGGTGCCTGTACAGTTCACTTAAACGGAGCTGCCATACGCTCCTGCTCTATTTCTATCGAATCAGTTCAAGGACAAAAGATCACTACTGTAGAAGGACTTTCTGAGGATGGAACCCATCCTGTACAGGAAGCTTGGGTAGAAGTAGATGTAGCCCAGTGCGGTTATTGCCAGGCTGGACAGATTATGACTGCTTCCGCCTTATTGAAGAAGAACCCTAATCCTACCGACAAGGAAATAGAACAAGCCATGACCGGCAACATTTGTAGATGTGGTACTTACACCCGTATCAAAGAGGCCGTTAAGCTGGCGTCTGAAAAAATGTAATCCTTCATTTTCTCTCCAAATCATTTTTACAATCACTTAGAAACAATGAAAGCTACTATAAAAGTTAACCGTAGATCCTTTATCAAGGTGTCTGCAGCTGCTGGAGGAGGGATGGTGCTGGGATTTAACTGGCTTACCTCCTGTACGACCACTTCTGTAAGATCCGCTCCCAAAGAGTGGTTTGATGTAAATGCCTTCCTGAGCATAGCCGATAATGGCTTGGTCACCATTATGTCCCCCAACCCGGAAATAGGACAAGGGGTAAAGACTTCCATGCCTATGATCATAGCTGAGGAGCTGGATGTAGACTGGAAAGATGTGATCGTAGAGCAGGCTGGATTGGATACCGGAAAATATACCCGTCAGTTGGCTGGTGGTAGCCAGTCTATCAGACAAGGATGGGAAAGTCTAAGAATGGCAGGTGCTACTGCCAGAAAGATGTTGGTAGAAGCTGCTGCCCGGCAGTGGGAAGTACCCGCCTCAGAGTGTAGCACAGAAGCCGGAAAGGTATATCACAGAGGAAGCGGAAAATCCATAGGATATGGAGAAGTAGCCTCTATGGTAACTACCATGGAAGTTCCGGAAGAAATAGAACTGAAAGAAGTCAAAGACTTCAAAATCATAGGGTCTGATATCAAGAATGTGGATGGACCTAAGATTGTGACAGGCCAGCCCCTATACGGCATGGACATCCAGAAAGAGGGAATGCTGATAGCCATGATAGAGCATCCCCCTGCCTTTGGGATGAAGCTAAAATCTCTGGATGCCACTGATGCCAAGGCTATGCCCGGCATCAAGGACGTCATCACCATCAATACCATGGAAGGGGTAAAGGAGGAGCAGTGGTCAGACGTGAACGCCTTCAGAGAGCTGGTGGTAGTATTAGGAGACCATACCTGGAATGTAATGAAGGCTAAAAAAGCCCTCAAAATAGAATGGGAAGCTGACTCCAAGCTGGAAAGCACAGAAGACCATGAGAAAGAAATGGTCAAGCTGCTGAGCAAAAGTGTAAAGCCCCTTAGAAAAGATGGAAATCCGGATGTGGCCTTTACGGTAGCTGCCAAAACGGTTACAAGGGTGTACGAAGCGCCTTTCCTGCCGCATAATACCATGGAACCTATGAACTTCTACGCCAATGTAACGGCGGAGAAGGCAGAGGTGGAAGGACCTATCCAGACGCCTGAGTTTGCCAGAAAGACATTGGCTGCCAGACTGGGTATGGAAGAAAGCCAGATCAGCATCATGATGACCCGTATGGGAGGAGGCTTTGGCCGACGTCTGTATGGCAACTTCGTTACTGAGGCTGCCGTCATCTCCCAGCAAGCAGGTGTGCCTGTAAAACTGGTATACACACGTGAGGATGACATGAGTCAGGGTACTTACCGTCCTATGTACAAAACAGCTTATAAGGCTGCCATAGATGCGGATAATAAGCTAATCGGATACACAGTTCGCGGAGTAGGGGTACATGGAAGTGCTGTACAATGGTTTGCTAACCGCTTCCCTGCAGGAACAGTAGATAACTACCAGATAGAGAGCCACACGGTAGAATCCAATATATCTACCGGTGCCTGGAGAGCCCCTCATTCCAACTTTACCGCTTCTGCTGAGCAGTCCTTTCTGGATGAGGTAGCGGAAGCTATGGGCAAAGATCCTATAGATATGCGCCTAGAGCTGTTTGATAGAGCCATCAATAACCCCATAGAAGGAGAAATGGACTATGATCCAGCTAGGTATGCAGGGGTACTAAAGCTGGTTCGTGAGAAATGCAATTGGGATGAGAAACAGGAAGGCGTTTATAGAGGGGTTTCTGCCTACTACTGCCATAACTCCTACGTAGCTCAGGTAGTAGATGTGGTCATGGACAACAGCAAGCCTGTCATCAAGAAAGTGTGGTGTGCAGTAGACTGTGGCATAGTGGTGAATCCGCTGGGAGCCATGAACCAGATTGAAGGGGGAATAGTGGACGGTATAGGCCATATGATGTACAGTTCCATCGGCTTTAAAGATGGTGCGCCTACTTCCAAGAACTTTGACACGTACAAGCTGATTCGCATGAATCAGGTTCCCGAAATAGAAACCTTCTTTGTAGAAAGCGAGGTGAATCCTACTGGCTTAGGTGAGCCTACCCTGCCACCTATTGGGGCAGCAGTAGCCAACGCCATCTACAAGGCTACGGGTACCAGACTATCCAGCCAACCTTACCAGGAAGCCATGAATATAGTGGTGTAAAGGAGGAATCAAAGATCATAAAAAAAGTCGGCTGAGTAAGCCGGCTTTTTTTGTTGTGGTTGGGATTTTTAGTTCAGCTTTACTTGATCAGCAGAGGGCTTTACCCGCTCGATGCAAACCACCTCAGACTGAGGTATTATTTAGTGGAGTCATTAATGATTTTCCTCAGAAATTCATTGTATCCGTCTTTCATAGGAAGCTCTATCTCTACCTTTATTCTCCGGCGAAGAGTTTTAATAGTTTTATTTGTCTTTGGGTTGAACCCCTCCTTTTCATAGTCTTCCCAGTAAAATCCAATACCCCTCTTTTGCCAGTTAGGAAGTTCATTAAAATTGATCCCATCTTTAAATAATAGCTCATTCTTCATTGCTGAAGACATCCCGGATAATCTATTGGTAGCTGTTATTGCAGATTCTCCCTTCCCTCTTAGAAGCCAATAACAGTGAGCACTCAAGGCATTTCGGTGGGCATCTTCATTCCTCCAGCGAAAATAATCTATGACTAATCCTTGATTCGGAAGTTGAGAGATCCGACAATCAAAGGCACCTATATCATTTAATGCCAAGGAAAATTTAGCACTAGCTTCTCCTGCA
>JBCBKZ010000340.1:0-6035 GCA_038520955.1 Bacteroidota bacterium
TTCTGCCAATTTGGATTCTTTACGATCCCAATGTCCTTATCCTCTACACAATCAGGATAGAAATATAAGACTGTATCTTCTTTGAAAAGCTGATATTCCAGGGAGCCGGAGACTTTGCTTAGGGAGTCTCCTATATTGCCAGAAAAGAGATAAGGAACTTTAAGTCCTCTCGTCCTACACTCGTCTTATACGAGTGTAGGCCTACTCCTCCCCCTTATAGTTATCAAATCTTCCTGCAAGAATGACCATAATAATGGTCCCCACCGAAAGGATGAGCGCCATGATCAAGCCAGACCAGGTATCAAGGCTTAGGGCTCTGAGCACATAGCTGCTTATGATGATCAGAACCCCAATGAGGATGAAGCCATTTTTCATCCAGGAAGACAGTCCTTCAATATTGACATGCTTCTTCCTTTCTGCAGACATGGTATTATATCCGGCAATCAGATTGGGGTATCTTTTCACAAGAAAACCACTGAGGATCATGAAAAGGCCGATTCCGATATTGATGTATTCCATGTGTGTATCAATTATTCCTGAAATCTCAGGGCATTTGCTCGTTAAGGAAAATGAATAAAGCTGTGGAAGCAAATGACCTAGGGCAAGTCAACTCTTTTATACTCTCAGGCTTCTTTCCAACATATATGTATCAACTTTCCAACCCTTTTGTAACCAAGTTTATTCTTTAATATCTCTTATTACCTCTACCAACTCCTTATACAAAATTGGCGCTGTCTCAGGACCTAGAGAGTTAATTTCTCCATAGGGCGATTCCTCATACTCATATATGTAGGGGGCCTCCTGGTCCCACTCACTTTTGGGGATGATGTAGCCGACCATATCATTTGAGAGTCCTACGGTAAACTTATAGGTACCTGGCATATGGTCCCTCAGTGCAGGACGCTCAATAGGAGAAATGCCGAAGTCAGCACCGTCTGGAGCTTCCACCCCTCCGTTCACAATTTCCGGATAGATCTCACCCGGTTGGTGGAGGAAGGTCATGGGCCCAAGCGACCACACACAGATCTCAGAGCGAATGGTCATCCAGCCCGACATCCCTTTATCCAGAACGCCTAATGCTGCACCCAGTCTAAACAAGGGATTAGCTAATGGAAGCTCCACCGACTTAGCTCTTAATCGAATGCCACTATTCTCAATCACTTCGGCTGAGTCCAGGGCATTTAGGGTTAGCAAAGCTAGCTGCTTCCCCTGTTCCTCTGCCTTCTCGTAAGTTGGGTCCAGGTAAGTAGCATCAGAAAAGATAGATTTGATCGGAAAAGAAGGTGAGGTTGTCATCAGCCCACCAATGGAACCTGTCAGGTATACCGCCGTACCTCCCAGCCCTTCTTTCACCAAACTATCTTCATGGAAGACCCCTCTTTCCAGGCCTTCGCGCATATAATGCGGAAAGTCAGAGGTGATCTGCAGATTCTCATTCCAAAGCGTTTCAGGATGGTTCGACCATTCTACCAGGACCCCTAGGGTGGAGTCAGTTTCTACATCCACTGCCTGTAAGACCATTAAGCCAGGGTCCATCACTATGGGCTTTCTGCTGTCTTCCACTAAATGAGCAGCTCCAGTCAAATCATGCGCTACCCTAAGTTTAGCAGACCTAAGTCTATCAGCAGCAATTTCTACGGAGCGGGCAGATTGCTTAATGAGGTAATCTATATAATCCGGGTCTACCCCGCTTTTGTAATCTCCACTCCCCCACATGCCTATGACATCCGGGCCTTCATGTGTGTGCGTACTACTCACAATCACATAGTCCACTTCGGCTTCCTCACTTACGGTTTTTCTGATGCGAATAATATCGTCAGCTCCCAGTCCGATACAATCAATGGATACGATGGCCATGCGGAACAGACCATCATCCAAGACCATGGTCCTGGCCCAAAGCTCATCATGTATGCCTTGAGCAGGTCGCTGATTTTGGAATCCTGCCATCCAAACCCCGTCAAATTTCCCATTTCCATTCCTGTCCTCATAGGTATCCCCATCTTCCTCCACAAAGCGCGCATCAGCATTTACATCCTTCCAACTATCTGTTATAGTCGGGGTAATGGGAAGTGCAGCGAAACCTGCTGACAAGGAGGGATTTTGTTGGGGCCTGATATTCAGGTCTACTGCGTAGCCGGGATGTCTGTCTTTTAATTGGAGAAATAGATAAACTGCAGTTACTGCTATGAGTAGTAAGAAAAATCCTAGGATATACTTCAGAAACTTCTTCATATGTGTGGGTTGTTACCTTCTAAACTAGCCTTTTTACCCTCCATTCTCAACCCACAGAAACAAAGAGGCATGTAAAATTTATGCCAATAATTATAGCATAATGCTAAATTTTTTTACTATTTTGCTATCAAATTTGGCTAATGCGACAATCAGACGAGTTCATCAAGGGCAGGGGCGCACAAATCAATGTAGATAACCGATTTATGTCCCAACGATATGACAATACCTCCACGGAAGGACTGGATGAGGCCTGGGAGCCGGATCCTGAAACCCTCATCTTTAAGGAGTATCCTAAAAAATTTATCAATAAGGTGCTGAGTCCGGATGTGCCTACTGATTACTCGGCTAATCCTTATCAGGGCTGTGAACATGGCTGTGTGTATTGTTATGCGAGAAACACGCATCCCTATTGGGGTTTTGGGGCAGGCCTGGACTTTGAGAGGAAGATTGTGGTGAAAATGAATGCACCGGAACTTCTGGAGAAAGAAATCAATTATTCTTCCTATAAGGTGAGTCCCATCATGTTTTCTGGTAATACTGATTGTTACCAACCTATAGAAAGAAAGCTGGAAATCACGCGTAAATGCCTGGAGATTTTTCTCAAGTACAAGCATCCAGTAAGCCTGATTACCAAAAACTCTCTCATTATTAGAGACTTAGACATTCTCACAGAACTAGCCAAACATGATCTGGTACATGTAAACATTACCGTAACTACCCTGGATGTTCACCTGAAGAATAAACTGGAACCCAGAACGGCCTCTCCTAAAAAAAGAATAGAGACCATTAGAAAGTTGAGTGAAGCTGGCGTACCTGTCAGTGTACTCGCTGCTCCCATGATTCCTGGTCTTAACTTCCATGAGGCAGACCAAATAGTAAAAGAAGCGGCGGAAGCTGGTGCCCTATCAGCCGGGAGTATACTTGTAAGACTCAATGGAGACCTGGAACAGATTTTCTCACACTGGGTAAAACTTCACTTTCCCGATAAAGCTGAAAAAATCATGAGGCAGATTACCGAAATGAGAGGTGGGAACTTGAACGATACAAAGTTCGGTAGGAGAATGCGGGGGACAGGACCTATGGCCCAAGCTATACATGACATGGTAAAAATGGCCAGGAAAAAATACATGGACGGAAGAGAGCTTCCTCCATATAACCTCACAGCTTTCAGAAAGAAATCAGATGGACAGCTAAACCTATTTGGTTAGTCTATGGTAGCCACCCTCCTGCGAATTCTCCTCTAAGGTAAAGGCTATCCCTATGCGTGTTTCTTATCTCCTATTCATCTGCCTCTGTCTATTGCTGTATGGCTTTTCGACAGCCCAACATACTGAAACTGTATACTTATCTGGAACTGGTAGTGATCAGACCAAAACCTGGGACTTTTACTGTACTGATGGCATGAACAACGGTAAATGGTCCGAAATAGAAGTCCCTTCCTGCTGGGAATTACAGGGCTTTGGACAGTATACCTATGGACATACTCCATGGGAGGATAGACTCAATGAAGAGGGGCATTACAAAACAGAATTTACGGCCGATAAAGCATGGAGAAATAAGCAGGTAGAGATTGTCTTTGAGGGAGTCATGACAGATGCAGAAGTCCTGATAAATGGCCAGCTAGCTGGTCCTATTCACCAAGGTGCTTTCTACGAATTCTCATATGACATAACAGACAAGATCTCCTTCAATAAAACGAATAAACTGGAAGTAAAGGTTAAGAAGCACTCCGCTAATGAAAGCATTAATCACGCAGAACGCAAAGCAGATTTCTGGATATTTGGTGGCATCATCCGGCCCGTTTATCTAGAGATAAAACCCAAGGAACACATAGAAAGAATAGCTATAAACGCGGAAGCTGATGGGTCTCTGAAAGCCCATATTTTTCACCAAGCCAAGAGCGCTCAAACCTTAAGCTTTGCGCTATTATCTTCAGATGGAGACACTTTATCATCAGCTACTACTCCAGTAGATGCTTCTCAGCAACCTATTCAATTCGCTCGGACTTTCTCTGACATCCAATCCTGGAATCCAGAATCCCCTACCCTCTATCAGTTTGCCTATTCTCTCGTGGATGGAAAAGGGAATGTACTCCATGAACAGCAAGAGACTATCGGCTTCCGCACAGTGGAAGTAAGAGAAAAAGATGGGATTTACGTAAACGGGCAAAAGATCAAATTTAAAGGCGTCAACCGACACACTTTTTGGCCGAATTCAGGGAGAACTACTAATAAGGACCTTAGCAGGCAGGATATCCTTCTCATGAAGGAAATGAACATGAATGCTGTCCGTATGTCCCATTATCCGCCGGAGAAACACTTTCTGGACCTTTGCGACTCTATCGGGCTATTTGTCATAGATGAGCTTTGTACCTGGCAAGCTCCAGCCATAGATACGGAGGTTGGAGAAAAGCTGGTGAAAGAGTTGGTCATCCGGGATGTAAATCATCCTTCCATCCTCCTGTGGGCCAATGGAAACGAGGGAGGTTTTAATACTGAACTTGATGATGATTATGCCATCTGGGATATACAACAAAGAGAGGTCATCCATCCATGGGAAGCCTTTGGTAAGACCAATACCTTCCACTACATAGGGTTCAATATGCTCACCAATGACGCGAATACCCGTTCCAAGATCTTTTTCCCTACAGAGTTTCTCCATGGACTCTATGATGGAGGTCATGGTGCCGGACTGGAAGATTATTGGAAGTATATGTGGGCAGATCCTTTATGTGCAGGCGGATTTTTATGGGTGTTTGCAGATGAGTCTGTGGTAAGAACGGATCAAGGAGGGGCACTTGATAGTGATGGGGACCATGCTCCCGATGGTATTTTAGGACCTTATCGAGAGAAAGAAGGAAGTTTCTACACTATTCAGCACATTTGGTCTCCTGTTCAAATAAAAGACTTTGGTATTGGAGAAAACTTCTCGGGAGAAATCCTTGTAGAAAACCGATATCATTTTACAGATCTTTCTCAGTGTAAACTTCAGGTAGATTGGGCCTATCTCGCCCATCCGGGATCAGGTAAAAAAGCAACAAAGCCCCTTCTTTCAGAGGTGGTCCCATTTCCTCAGACATTGCCAGGAGAGACTTCCCGAATGAAAATTCCCGTACCAAATAACTGGCAGCAAGCAGATGCACTAACCCTAAAAGTGATCAATCAGCACGGAGATACCATTCATCAGGTAGTTAAAGCGGTCAAAGAGCTTGATGCCTTCCATGCACCTACGCTTCAAGTGCTTAGAGAAAATCAAGTTGAGCTTTCTGTCATAGAAAATGTAGAGGCATGGGAAGTTCAGGCAGGAAAGCTGACATACAGTTTCGATAAGAATTCCGGCATACTGCAGGAAGTTCGTAAACAGGGAACAGTACTACCTTTTGGTGAGGGCCCCATTTCCGTTTCGGAACATGATGCTATTGCTAGCGTGCAGCTACAGAGAACAGATACAGAGGTTAGCATTCAAGCTTTTTCGAAGGATAGCGCTTTCCAATATCAGTGGACAGTAGATGCTGGCGGAATCCTTCATCTGGCTTACAGCCATCTACCCAAAGGGTTTTACGGAGCCAAAAGTCTCCCTTTTGATGGGATCAGTTTCAGCTTAGAAGAGGAAGCAGTAAAAGGCATGAAATGGGTGGGAGACGGTCCCTACAGAGTCTGGAGAAACCGGATGAAAGGCCCTCACTTTGGGTCTCATAGAAATAAGTATAATAATACCATTACTGGCTTCACTGAATCTACCTATAGCTATCCGGAGTTTAAAGGGTTCTATTCTCAGTTTTATGCCGCAGAACTAGAACTGAC
>JBCBKZ010000341.1:0-6023 GCA_038520955.1 Bacteroidota bacterium
GTATATGCTATATCCAAGAGAAAGACCCTTCAATTCAACGCTGGATACAATGACGCTATGGAGCAACAAGTCAATGTGTTAGTCAGTCGGGATCCGGGCCGCTTGAAGTATCATTTGGCCAAGCTGATGAAGTGGAACATTAAGCTTTCAGATCTGGAAACACTCAATTTTGCTATGGTCTTTCTCTTGGATATAGCATATACAATTAGGACCATGAGAAGAAGCATAAGACAACTCACAAATATTCTCAGGTCCAGGGTAGCAAGTATAAATAGGATGCCTCCTAATCCTATGAGATTCATCACAATTTGAGGAATGGAATTCTCAAAGAACTCTACCAGTTCTCCCAGCATGTTCAACCTAGCTGTTTGCTCAGAAGGAGGAGAAGTTTCTCCAGCCCCAAGTTCTTGCCCTAATTCTTTAAAAATGTGGGCATAAAACCTTGAATCCAGAAATCGTCTTATGGAGCCAAAGAGGAGGCTTGCTATCCCCAACCCTCCAAGCAGGATCATCCCCTTTGATGTCCCGTCCATAGCATCATTGATGGCGTAGCCTATGAACAATGGGAACAGTATGGCTAGCAAGCCTTCTATCAATACAAGGAAAAAGGTAAAGCTGATTCTAAGCCGGAATCGATGGAAGATTTTCTGTAAAGACATACAGTTAGGGTCTTTCTCAAAAGATTTCCTTGATATATACAACATCTTCAGGCTGAGTCTACAAACCTTGGTTATCAGGTTTCCAGCCTGGAGGTTTCAGAAGAACCAGAAGCTTATTCTTCCAGCCTTTGGTGTCTTTCATGGAAGCATATAACCGTCCAATACCGTGAAAGAATACCTTGATCGGATTGGTAGAATTTATGGGTTTGTCCAAGCCATAAATAACTTCTTCCACCTCCGGCTCAAAAGTCCCCAACATCCTATCCCAAATAATCAGTATCCCTCCATAGTTTTTATCCCAGTATTGGCGATTTGCCCCATGATGGACCCTATGGTGTGAGGGTGTATTGAAGATGTACTCTATGGGCTTTGGAAGCTTTCCAATGATCTCAGTATGGAGAATAGCCTGGAAAGTTTGGACAAATACCTCAGAGAGAATGACCAAAATCGGATCAAAGCCCAACATCACAATAGGCAATGAAAATATAATCGGGAAAATGGCATCCAACGGCCCAAATCTATAGGCCACTGACATATTGAAATGGGGAGAGCTATGATGGACAGTATGTGTTGCCCATCCGATCCCTATCCTGTGCATCATCCTATGGTCCCAGTAGTAAGCAAAGTCAGCTAATAGCACACAACAAATGATGGTGATCCAGTTAAGGGGAAGATGAGCCAAGCTCACGTGCTCATGGACCCAAAAATACACCTTGGTCATGAATAGAATCCCCAGAATGTGCTCAATGGCTACAAAAGCACCCAAGGTGATGACATTAGCGATGGAGTCAAAAATCAGGTCTTTATTCAGGCGATTGAGAAAGCCATAGCGGATCAGCTCTAGCAGGAAAAAAGGAATGATCACATAAATTAGGCTCAGGTCATTGAATACATAGAACCAGTATTCTACCGCTTCCCATTTCAGGTCGTTTATCAGAAAATCTACCATCTTATTGAGTTATTTTTTGCCAGGTTTCAGTATCCGTGTAGCCATAATAATCATAGGAGATGACCAGTCTTCCGCTCTTCTGTAACCTTAACTCACATGCTACCTCATATTTCTCACCTTCATATTCCATGTAGTAAGTCCCCTTGCCAGTTTGGTTTTCAAAGGAGTTAATGGAAATAGCTATGGTGTTATCTTCCATAGAATCCCCATTCTCATCGGTGAGTTTGACAGAATAGGCTTTGATAGCGCTTCCTTCTTGACGGAATTGATAAAGGACCTCTCCTGTAAACTCCTCACTTTCATAGGAGGCTTTCCATGTCCCGATTAAGGGAGAATAGACTGAAGCAGGCTGAGTTTCTTTAGGATCTGATTCTGTCTCAGTAGGAGAGGGTTCTTCAGAAAGTGAAGGCTCCTCCTTAAGCGTGCTAGCGTTTTCATCATTTGATACCAGGTAATTAGCAAATAGATGTGGTACCCCTGCTAAGACCGTAATGATGAGCATGCTGATCAGGGCTAGCTTTGTATGTTTCATGATGATTGCGTTAAGAGTTGAACATACACAAACATAGGGTGCAGGAAGAAAGGATCTTTTGACATAGATCAAAAGATGACGCTGTAGCTATGTTCACTCTATTCTTTGGTAGAAATGCTTATTCTCCGGACTATTTATTTCTGCGAATCCGACTTAAGGTCTCCTGAGAAACCCCCAGAAAAGAGGCAATATGACCTAACTTAATTCGCAACTCGATATCAGGAAAGAAGGATAAAAGGAGATCATAACGCTCCTTTGCAGACATAAACATATACCCACGGGAGTAGTAATCCACAAAGGCTAATTGTTCTTCCGCGATGAGTCTTCCCAACTTTTGGAAGGCAGTATAGGTGTCCATCAACTTATGATAGCTGCTATGATCGATGGCATAAACCAGACTAGGCTCAAGGGTTTCCATGGTCTCTAAACTGGCATTCTTCTCATGGAAACTATACCAGCTGGTAAAAAACTGATTGGAGGTATAAAACCAGGAGTTCACCTCTTTATCTTCCGCATAATGAAAAGATCTAACCATACCCTCTTCAAGAAAGAATAGCTTTTGCACATATTGCCCTTCCTTGATCAGTACATGATTTTTGGGAAACGTCTCTGCTATAAAGTGTTCCTCAATAACACGCTGGATTTCAGGCGTGAGGTGAATTTTGCTCCCTATGTTTTCTGTTAAATTATGCACAGAATGGCTGAGAATGTGAGTGTACAGTTTCCCAGAAGTTAAGGCAAATTAAGGTTGAACAAAAAATCTTAGGGAATCAAGCAGAAAAGGAGTAGCATTCTTCGTATTAAAAGTCTCCATAGAAAGCCATTCAGCGGAAGAATTATCTTCTCCTAGCAGGATTTGGTGAATCTGAGGACCTACCAGACATAGGAAAACCTTTCCAGTATGAAGTAGGCATTCGGTTTGGCCATAGTCGAAAGTAGCTTCCATTTCTACTACAGAACCGATCTGAAGAACCTCTCTTCCTGTTTCCTCCATGATTTCTCTGGTAAGTGTTTCCTCGGCTGATTCTCCCTTTTCTGGACTTCCCCCCGGAAGATCGTATCTCCCTGTATAGGGACCTCTGGTTTTTACGATCACCAATACTTCCCTATGCGCATTGAGAATGAAGCCATACACCCCGTAATGTCTGTGAGTAATCTTTCTTTGGGCCATAGACTTATGTTACAGAATTCTCCCACTTCAAGTTACCCTCTTTTCTTGCAATTGATCTTCCAGAGGGGAAATTGAATGGTTTCGGCTTTGTCCACCCATTCTCCGATCCAATTAAATCCATCTTCACTGATGTCATAGAAGGTGATTCTATAGTATCCTGGATTTCCATTTGGAGAAGGATTATCTCTGTAGAGGATGATCTTCCCCTCTTCCCTTTTGGTGCCTTCCCATGTGGGTAAGGTGTTAGGGATACCTCTCATGGAATAATAATGCACATACCATTTGGCAGAATCTGCATTAAACTGCCTGATGCTTCCAGAATGTATGCCATCTTCTTTTAAGGTCTCATCCTGTACGCCATTCCCGTTCATGATGTATTTGAATCGCCAAATCATAGAGGTCGGCTCTCCCCATTGCTGGTCAGCTCCCCGAGCGGTTGAGCTACACTCACACTCTCCAATGAGTGGGGCAAAATCTTTAATCTGCTCTGGAGCCTCTGGATTCGGCAACCCAAAAGGATGTTCGATAGAGGGTTCGTAGGAGTAGGGAATCTCTACCTGACTGAAAAGAACTGCAGGGAATAATCCCAGAACTAATAAGGTGAAGAAGTGTGATGGTTTCATATGGGTTTGATTTGAAAGTGGAGATGCGGTAAATAATAAGTTAACAAAAATTAGTGTTCATGATCAGGTTGTGGTTCTGTGAGCTATTCAGGAACGGGGACGCTAGAAAGGTCGGAAATAAATGGAGCGGAAAGTCCCATCAGTAACCTCGGGGACCTTCCTACTTTATGCATCATCAATTAACCGCCTATTACTTCCCTACATCCATTTCTTTCCTTGCATTTTCTCTACAAGAAAAGCCATATCCTCCACTGAACCCATAGTAACTCTAGCCCATTCTGGCTTAGATGGCCAGCCTCCCGTCAGCAGTATCTTGCTCTCCCACATCAGGCTTTTATAAGCTTTAAACTTATCTACCTTGAAATAAACAAAGTTGGCGTCGCTCTTGAGGTAGGGGATACCCATGTCCTCAAGTACGCCATAGAAGTCAGCCTTTCTCGCCTCATTAAATGCTCTGGATGTATTCAGGAAGGCCTCATCTTCCAGGGAAACTATGGCTGCAGCTACGCTGAGAGAGTTGGGCATGTTTCCGGGAAAGCCAAGGGTGTATTGGGCTTCCAGCTTTCCAATGAGTTCTGTAGGCCCCAGCAAGTAGCCTATTCTAAGCCCTGCCATTCCGTAAATCTTGGAGAAGGTTCTGGTGACTAATACGTTTCGCCCTTCCGAAATCAGGGGAGCCATAGTTTGAGACCTCCAGGAAGGAAGGTAGTGGATATAGGCCTCATCTATCAAGACATGAGTTTTGTATGAAACAGATCTACAGAAGGAAGTCAGCTCCTTAGCATTACAAGAGGTACCTGTGGGATTGTTGGGATTACAAATGGTAATCAGATTAGTTTTGGAACTGATGGTAGCTTCCATAGCAGGTAGATTCATCTTGAAATCTTCCCCTACTTCAATGGGTTTCACACTCGCGCCTATCTTCCGCCCAAAATTCCCAACCACATCAAAACTGGGACTAGGCACTATGATTTCCCCACCATTAGCTCCAAAGTGGGAGGAGACCATAATGAGAGGATCAAAGGATCCATGACCTAGTAATACGTTTTCAGGAGAAAGCCCTTCCTGATCAGCGATTAACCGCTTTAAGGCCATGAAATCGTATTTGTAGAATGTAGCGTATTTCCCTGCCCTATGAAGCGTATCCTGGATGACTTCTTTTACTTTATTGCTGGGCCCCAGTGGATTCTCATTGAACAATAGCCTTTTCACCTCAGGATCCGCTAATGCGCTTCTTGTATCTGAGGAAGGTTGTCCAAAAACGTCTACTCCACCCATTACGCCAAAGCCTGCCGCTGAGGTGAGGAGGGACTTCTTGAGCCATTCTCTTCTGTTGAAAGTTGGATTCATGCTTTTTTTAGGAAAGCAAAGAGAATTCTTCTCCCTAATCTCATGAATTCATGAATCCTGAAACGAATGTTGTGGATGAATCACTTTTTCTTGTACTCCGAAGGGGTAAGACCGGTAACAGACTTAAATGCTTTGTTGAAGGTGCTGAGGTTATTAAAGCCCGCCTCATGTGCAATCACAATCAGTTTCTCCGAGGAATTCTCCTCTATCAGCCTTTTGGCTTCTGCAATCCTGTACCCATTCACAAACTGCGAGAAATTGCACTTCCCATAGCTGTTAATGATGAAAGAAATGTCCCGTTCTAGCAAGTTCATCTTAACTCCAAGGGAGGATAGGGAAAGATCAGCTTGCTTATATAACTGTTCCTTCTCTAGCAAACTTTTCAAGCTTGAAAAATGAGATTTTCCTTCTTGTTCGCTCATTCTGGGATGGATGGCCTTCGATCGTTTTTTGTTAGTGAATAAATGATGGTGGTTCAGAGCAATGTAGAGCAGAATGAAGATGGTGATGGAAAAAGTTACCGGACCTAAGGAATAGAGAGGAATGATCCGCAGGAAAATCAGGGCATACACCAGCCACATAATGGTCAGACAGACGATCAGGGCCATGACCCATCGGATGTCCTTGCTCCTCTTTTGAGCTTTTTCCCCAACTATAGAAGCAGATAAATACACATAGACAAAAGACTGAACCAAAATAAAGGAGTAGCTAATGATCCAGAAATGACTTTCACCACCAT
>JBCBKZ010000342.1:0-5992 GCA_038520955.1 Bacteroidota bacterium
ATGGCAGAATGGCTTGACATAAATCGAAAAATAGATCAATATAAACTTGTTTTTACCATAGGAATCATGGCGGTGGGATAGAGGGCATGGACTAGCGGGTCAGCCGCCATCTCTAGCCCATATGAGCCATTTTGAGATCCCAGCCGACCCTTCTGGCAATCCGCCACAAACCCACTGGGAAGACGATTTGGGACGCTTTATATTGAGCACCTACTTAGCAGGAGATACATTGATAATAGTCTCAAAAAACCTATCCATTCAGGTGTGATCCCTTCTGGATCATTCTATTAACTAAAGTTTGAATCTAAATAATGGAACCTCTTCAAGGTTCAATCACGAAGTGATTACATTACTATTAGCACATTCGTATATCAAAACTGACCCCGAAGGGAGTCACACAAAACATGAAATTGATAGTCCTATATGTTTTATTTGACCTCTCACTCCTCCTACCCACACTTAGGATAAGTATCCCCACACGCTTATCCATACCTCATTCCAAAACCTTCCCCAAAAGGGTATTATGAGTACACGTATTCTTAACCCTTAATATCTCTCTATGAGAAAGCATATACTTTTCCTTTTGGCAGCATGTGCCTTAAGCCTTACCCAAGCTCAAACAGTCAATGGAACGCCCCTCGAAGAAATCACCTCCGAGCACCTGGATGTGCGGGTCATGTCCCAATCTTTTAACCGGATTAGGGTAGTTTCCATCGACTACGGTGAATTTATCAGGCCCAGAGATGCCTTTCTGATAAATGAGAATGGAGAACGATGGATGTTTAACTCTAATGCAGACGTCCTGAATTTCTTCAGTGGCTATGGCTATCAGCTTATCAGCTCTTATTCTGAAAATGAAGGCTATCCGCTACACTTTGTTTTACAGAAGAAATGATAGATCCAGACCTGAATAGATAACTCTCAGAGACGAATTCGGATACCCACCAACTAGCCAATTAGTACTTCTAATCAACAATCTTCTATCTATGAAAAACTATATTTTGTTTCTCCTAGCAGGATTTGCACTTACGTTTTCTCAGGCTCAAACCGTTATGGATGCTTCTTTGGCAGAGCTTGACTCTAAATACCTGGTGGCCGAAATGGAGTGGGAAAGGGTTCCCAAAAAGGAGAGAGCTAATGATGAAAAATTAGCGGCTCAGCTTATGTGTTATTTTGATGAGGGAGAATTCCCTGTTAAAGATGATGGTGGAACCCCTATCAAATTTAAATCTGAGGTAAGTGTGCTGAACTTTATGGAAGACAATGGATTCGAGTTGGTCAGCTCCTACTTCGGGAGACGAGATGGCCTCATATTTGACTTTAAGCGCTACATATTTAAGCGGAAGGGGTGAAGGAGTAATTAGACTTTGGCTACAGTACATCCCAGCGAGCTTGTTGCGGATTGCCAGAAGGGTCGGCTGGGATATCAGAATGACTCATTCAGACCAAAGACCCCGGCTGACCCACTTTCCGTACCCAATTACCCGCCGGGGTGATAGATACATAGGAACGCTACATCAAATTCTCCAGAAATCTCTTTTGTGCAAACCTAAACTCATTCTCCTATGAATAGGCTTAGTGCATTTCTCCTTTCCAGTCTATCATTCTCAGCTTCTATAAAGAGAATGACCCTTTCTCTTTGCTTAGCTGGAACTATCACCTATGCTTCAGCACAAAGCTTAATGGATGCCCCCTTAGCAGAAATGGATACAGAATACCTGGTAGCCCAAATAGCCTGGGAGAGAATCCCCAGACGCGAAAGAACAACTGATGATAGGCGCTTCTGTAAAATTCTTTGCTACCTGGATGATGGGCTCCACCCTATAGAGAATGATTCGGGAGAAGCGATAACATTCAGGTCCACCATGAGTGCACTAAACTTTATGGGTAAAAATGGATTTGAGTTAGTAAGCGCATTCTACGCCTTAGAGGAGGGAATTCATTGGAATACCAAACGATTCTTTTTCAAAAGAAGATCGACCCCATAAACTGAAACAATCTTTTGATCTATTCTTTTTAACAACCCTAAGCCAACTACATGAACCAGACTTTACGCTTTCTCACTTTTTTAGTCATCTCTTACTCTCTCATTATCCCTAAAGCAGCTTTCTCCCAGGATATCTCAAAAATCAACGGGGCTACTATTTCCGAACAACGCATCACAGAAAAACTTCAATTCTTACAGAAAGAAGCCAATGTCCATGGCTTATCAGTTATGGTCCTCGGTCCAGAGGAGGTCCTTTATGAGGGGGCTTTTGGTATGAGCAATATGAATGAGGGAACTCCCCTAGCCAATACACAAACCTTCTATGCCGCCTCCCTTAGCAAACCTCTTTTTGCCTATCTGGTCATGAGACTGGTGGATGAGGGGAAATTGGACCTGGATAAGCCCATAGTAGACTATCTGGATAAACCCATAGGAGAATATCCCTTCAAGTATGATTATGAAGGCTACCAGGACATACAATCAGATGAGCGGCACAAAAAGATCACTGCCAGAATGTGTCTTTCTCATACCAGTGGTTTTCCTAATTGGCGATACGTCGGAAAGATGGGTATTAACTTCGGTAATCCGCTGGAAATAGAGTTTGAGCCGGGCACTCGTTACAGCTATTCAGGTGAGGGGATACAGCTGCTACAGTTGGCGGTAGAGCAGATCACTGGTCAAGGATTGGAAGAGCTAGTCAAAGAATATGTGTTTGAGCCTTTTGAGATGACGGGAACCAGCTTCCTTTGGCAGGAAAAGTTTGAAGGAAACTATGTGGTAGGGCATCACAAAAAGAAAAAGGTGCTCAACAGGAGAAAAAGAGATCAGGAGTACGCTGCTGGGAGCATGGAAACTACGCCTGAAGATTACGCAAAGTTCATTCAGGCCGTGCTGAGAGGAGAAAATCTGAGCAAGAAAGCTTTTGAAGAAATGATTTCTCCTCAGATAGCCATCACCTCCAAGAAGCAGTTTGGGAAAAAAGCTACAGTGGAAACTGATGAGAATAAAGCTATAAAGCTAAGTTACGGCCTGGGATGGGGCATCTACCAAACCCCTCATGGCAAAGCCGTCTTCAAGGAAGGACACCTGGAGGGATGGGAACACTTTACCGTTTTCTATCCAGATCAGAAGACGGGTATCCTCATCATGACCAACAGCTCTAATGGAGAAAGCATCTTTAAAGAGCTCCTGGAAGTGGTCATGGGAGATTTCTGGATGCCATGGTATTGGGAGAATTACATTCCGTATAATGCTAAAAGGTAATTTATAGGAGGACCCTCTCCCACTATTTTTTCCCGTCACCCCGGTGGGTACGAGGGGATTGGGAGTGAGCCAACCGGGGTCTAGCGAGGCATTGACTAAACAGACCATTTTCCTTTATAACGCGAGATACCGTTTGACCCTTCATACCTCACTGAACGCCCAACGTCATGATGGGTTGTTTCTCATTATTTTCTACCTAACCCCACATCAAAAAAGCCGGACCCACAACAGGACCGGCTTACAGGATTCCAGCTAAGGAAGGAAAAATTACTTGTCTTCCAGGGTAGCATCTATGTTCGCAATAACCTGGTTGTTCTTTCCAAGGATTTCTTCGTTGATAGCTATGATGTCAGCGTTTTCCTCTACCTGCTTGAGGTTTTCTTCCATCTTTGCTTTGTTAATTTCAATGCGCTTCTTGTTAGCAGCAATGATCTTATTGTTTTGAGATACCATGAATGAGTCAAACTCTTTTAGGCGCTCATTATCTTCTTTGATTTCGTCTATCTGAGCTTGTAGCGTCGCGGAGTGCTGCTCCATTTTCTCTACTTCTTCTGTCAGCTTGGCATTTTGCTGTCTAAGCTGTGCATTTTTCTTTCTTAGGTCGTCTATGGTTACCATTAAGGCTTTGTTCTGTGCGACCAGTTTTGTTTTGAAAGAAACCAGCTGTGCCTTGGACATATTGAGCATGGAGCTCTTCTGTATGGCTTTCACTTCACCCGGTTCTTCCTGGGCCATAACTACCACACTAACTTGAAGCAAAATTAGGGTAAGTAAGAATTTCAATGATTTCATAAAGAGATACGTTTGTTGTCTTGATTGCCCTTCACTTTTCAGGAAGGAAATTACATTTACCAAAAAGTATAATTCGCCAATATTTACTCAGGTAATTTCATAAACTGTGCCAAGCTGATAAAATTCAAAAAAATAATCTTCGTATCAGCTGTAAGAATGTCTGTCTTATCGGTTGTTCCCATTTTGGGAATGGAATTCTTGATTTGAAAAAAGTCCTTGATTCAGGTAGGGAGAATACACTACCTTGGGAAGGAGAATACCTGGATAATTTTCAGAAACTAATGTGTAAGGAGGGTTGGCCGTTCCTCCACAGGTTGTGGGGGGAAAGCGGGTAGCATTGGAGGGACACTGCATTTTTGCTTACTTTTTTTGCTAAGGAAAAAAGTAAGTCCCGCGGAAGGCGACGAAGCACTGGTAGCTGAGGCTGTTAGAAAGGTGAATTTTGAAGAATACCCAGAGAGTAATTCTTCAGGATAGATCATGATTTAGCACAAATTTTCACTTTATGAACCAAGCCTTCCGTATTGGATTTGGATATGATACCCACAGACTGGTAGAAGGACGTAAGCTTATCCTGGGTGGGGTAGAAATAGAACATGAAAAAGGCCTTTTAGGACATTCTGATGCAGACCTTGTCCTACATGCCTTATGTGATGCTATGCTAGGTGCCCTCAACCTGCGAGATATAGGGTTTCATTTCCCTCCCTCTGACCCAAAATGGAAGGGGATGGACAGTAAATTCTTTCTAAAGGAGACCTATAAAAAAGTGCAAGAGAAAGGATATGCCCTGGGCAATATGGATTGTACCATTGTGGCAGAACGTCCTAAAATCAATCCACATATCCCTGCCATGCAGGAGGTGATAGCAGGTCTGCTGGATACCTCTATTGAAAATATTTCCATCAAGGCCACCACCCATGAGAAGACAGATGCCGTGGGAAATGAAGAAAGCATGGTTACACACACAGTAGTTCTCTTATATAAGGTAGCAGGTTCATGAAATCTGTGTATATTATTCAGATAGCACAAGCATATGTTTCACCGTACGTTTGAATGTCCCTCTTGCGGTTCTCAAATAGACCAAAAACATCCTGGCTCCCGGACGCTGGTATGTAGCTATTGTGGCCAAACCAGCCACCTAAATGCAGACAGCCTTCAGGCAGCTGGCGATAAACGTCTGTTGATAGACTATGGCTCTGCATTGAAGATAGGGATGCAAGCCAAATGGAAAGGAAAAAACTTCCAGGTCTTAGGGAAACTCAGAATAGACTATGATGATGGCTTCTGGGATGAGTGGTACATACAGTTTCTGGATGATGGTTCTGAAGCATGGATTCAGGAAGATGATGGCAGCTTCACCTTATTTAAAAAAGATAGGGAGCTTACCCATAAGCTGAACATGGACGCCATTACCGTAGGGGCTTGGGAAGATCTGGGTTTAGGGAAGAATGAGAAAGTCTTTATTACTTCTAAAAGTAAAGCCCGTGTAAATGGGGGAGAAGGGGAACTACCTTTCAGAATCATTCCAGGTGAGCCTGTAGACTTCGTAGAAGGAATCATGCATGGCCTGGTGATTAGCGTAGAATTATTGCCGGATGAACAGACGGTATATGTAGGGCAACCCTTCAGAATAGAAGAGTTCTCCATGGCTTAAGGACTTATTTGATTTTTCAGTATCAATCAACCATTAATCTGGAAATCAATCTATGCCTATAGACATTCTTTGGCAACCTACAACCTCCTCTTCTAATCTCTTTTACTGTCCTTCTTGTAATGCCTTACTGGAGCAAGCTAACAGGCGTGCTCAGTATCTAGTCTGTGGAAACTGTGGATCAGAAATAGATGTAGGGCTAAAATCTTATGAGGTAGTTAAACAGCATGCTCCCCCCAAAAAGTATAAACCACATTCCTTTATAAGAATTGGACAAAAAGCATTTATCAATGGTAAAC
>JBCBKZ010000343.1:0-5991 GCA_038520955.1 Bacteroidota bacterium
CAGGAGAGCTTTCCATCTTCATTAGCATCCATCTGAGCTAACAATTGAGCGTAATTTGGAGGCCCTCCTTGCTGACCTGAAGGTCTACGATTTGTATTCGCTTGTTCTTTCTGAGATGTGCAGGCGACCATCATACTGATAGCAGTTCCCAATACAATTACTTTTACTGTATTCTTCATTTTGTATGCTTTTTCCTCTTTTGACGCCAATGTTGAAGAAATCCTTCGGTAAATTCTGCTATTAACTTTTCCTTAAGCGAAAGAGGGAAGCTCTCCTGAATGTGAATAGTAGAATCAGAGGAGATTATTCTCTCGAAGAATAGAAGATGTCTCAGCTAAGCTTACTTCAACATGTCTTTCCGAACTACATGCTATTGGTTCCTCTTACTCCTGCTAGGAAGTACATCTTATTCCTGCATACAGTCTGAAGTCAGCTATAGTCAGGACATAAAGCCCATCTTAAATAAGAACTGTATCAGTTGTCATGGAGGAGTGAAAAGTAGTGGGGGATTTAACTTGTTAACACGTGAGCTAGCGCTATCTCCCACTGATGCCGGAGAGCCTGCCATTATCCCAGGCAATGCAGGGGAGAGTGAGTTTATTAAAAGATTAATCACAGAGGATGAAGATGAGAGAATGCCCTATGAGCATGATCCATTGCCTACGGAAGAGATTAACATTTTGAAGAAATGGGTGGACCAGGGAGTGCAATGGGAGAAACACTGGGCATATCAGTCATTGGCTCCCCCACAAACTGAGGACCTCAACAAATATGGCGGGGAAAACTACATTGATTTCTATATAAGGAGAAAGCTTTCAAAAGCTGATCTCAAACCAGCTGAGAAGGCCAATGATAAAATCCTCTTCCGCAGACTGAGCTTGGATATTGTAGGATATGTGGATATAGACCTATGGGAGAGCTATTCCCGTGGTTCTATCCCTACTTATGAAGCCTTGGTGGACAGCCTACTTAGCATGCCTCAGTTTGGAGAGAAATGGGCCAGCATGTGGCTGGACCTGGCACGCTATGCAGATTCTAAGGGCTATGAAAGAGATCCCCACAGAGAAATCTGGCGATACAGAGACTGGGTGATACAGGCTCTGAATGATGATAAGCCCTATGATACATTCATTACGGAACAGCTGGCGGGAGATCTTCTGCCTAATCCTACGGAGGACCAACTCATAGCTACAGGTTTCCACAGAAATACCCAGACCAATGATGAAGGGGGAACCAATAGTGAGGAGTTTAGAACCACTGCCGTTCTGGACAGGGTAAATACTACCTATGAGGGCCTAATGAGTACCACCATGGCCTGCGTACAATGCCATAGCCATCCGTATGATCCGGTCTTTCATGACGAGTTTTATCAGAGCGTAGCCTACTTCAATAACTCCGTAGATGTAGATGACTGGTTTGAGTACCCTTATCTGAGAATGTTTTCAGAGGAACAAGAAGATCAGTGGGCTAAGCTGGAAAATTCTCTCAAAGCAGAATTACCGGATGAGGAGGTAAAACGCTTAAAAGATTTCTTATATACCTACCATCCCGTAGGCTATGGGATCACTACCCAGAAAATGGAGAATGCCTTCCGAGCAGACAACCATTTTCTCACCCTGAGAAGAGGAGGGCTGGCCCAAATTCCGGATGTATTGGCACATGAGGGTGATAATACCCTGACGCTAAAAATGGGTCCCCAAGGGAATAATCCAGGGAAACTGGCCATAAGATTAGACGATGAAAATGGTCCTACCCTAGCTACTATCTACCTGAATAGACGTAAAAACCAACCTACCTTATTCCAACTTCCCATTCGGCAACAAGTAGAAGCCGGCAAACATGAGTTGTATGTGGTCCACTTATCTCCTCAAACCTCAGAAGAAACCGTGGCAGGTATTGACTGGATAGGATTTCAGCAGATGCCGAAGAATAAGAACCTTCAAACTACCTACCAGGATCTATTAAATGCTTCTACCGGGAAGACCCTCATCATGAGGGAAAGGCCTGAAGAAATCCAAAGAACCACTCAGGTATTTGACAGAGGAAACTGGCTGGTTAAAATGGATACAGTACATCCTTCCGTCCCTTCAGAGCTACAATTCATGGACCAGCAACCTGCCGATAGATTGGAGCTAGCCAACTGGATGACACATAAAGACCATCCGCTTACTTCCCGTACCATAGTAAATAGACTGTGGGAACAGATATTTGGGATAGGCATAGTAGAGACCGTGGAAGATATGGGAAGCCAGGGAGAACCTCCTACGCATCCAGAACTACTGGATGCCCTCGCCTGGAGAATGATACATGAGAATGACTGGAGCCTCAAGCAGACCCTCAAAACCATCTTTCTCTCAGCTACCTACCAGCAAAAGTCTGAGATCGGAAAGGAAGCCTTTGAGAAAGATCCCCGGAACCAGTTATACGGCAGGGGACCCAGGGTGCGATTGTCAGCAGAACAAATCAGAGATAATACCCTTGCTACAGCAGGCTTGTTGAGTAGCAAGATGTACGGTCCCAGCGTGATGCCCTACCAACCTGAGGGAATTTGGGTAGCGCCATACAGCAGTATGAAGTGGAAAATGAGTGAAGGAGAAGACAGATATAGAAGAGCAGTATACACCTACATCAGAAGGTCTAATCCCTATCCTGCCTTCATGACTTTTGATGCGACTGACAGAGAAGTATGTACTTCCAGGAGAGTTCGGACTAATACGCCCTTACAGGCCTTGGTAACCTTAAATGATGCATCCTACCTGGAAGCCGCCAAAGCCTTTGCTATGAGGATGGAGCAAGCAGAAGGAGGAGTAAGAGAAAAAATTATGTATGGGCTGGAATTGATGATGGTGGAGAATATGAATGAGAAACAGCTCACCATTCTAGAGAACCTTTATCAGGCTTCACTGACAGAGATGGCCGAAGGAACATCTCCCAGGGTCTTACTGATAGGTCATACGGAAGAACCGGAAGCGTTAAATGCATTGGAGGTAGTGGCTAATGCTATGTTGAACCTGGATGTTTTCCTCATGAAAAACTGATATGGCATGAGTAGAAAAAAAGATAAACTTCCTATTTCTCAAGAGGTATTTCTACGGAACGTAGCCTTGCAGACACGTAGACATTTTCTACGGAAATGCAGTTTGGGCCTGGGAGGAATGGCCTTGGGAGGCTTATTGAATAGCTGTGGACAAGACACGGCAGGAAGGAGTGGCGTGCATAACCTGGACCGCTTCCTTTCTCCTAAAGCACCTCATCAAGCGGGAAAGGTAAAATCTGTCATTTACCTACATATGGCGGGTGCCCCTTCTCAGCTGGAACTCTTTGATTACAAACCCTTACTCCATAAGCTGGATGGGCAGAGTTGTCCTCCCTCTTTACTGGAAGATAAGCAGTTTGCCTTCATTAGAGGAGTACCTAAAATTTTAGGGCCCCAGGCAGAATTCAAGCAAAGAGGCGAATCCGGTGCATGGGTTTCTGACTTCATGCCTAATCTGGCTAGCATAGCTGATGAGCTCTGCTTCCTCAAAGCTGTCAAGACGGACCAGTTCAATCATGCTCCTGCACAGTTACTCATGCAGACAGGGCATGCCCGTGCAGGAAGGCCTAGTATGGGCGCATGGGTAACTTATGGACTGGGATCAGAGAATTTTAATCTTCCCGGCTTCATCGTACTTACTTCAGGCGGAAGCAATCCTTCTGCTGGGAAACATGTGTGGAGTGCCGGATTTCTACCTACCGTTTATCAGGGAGTGCATTGTAGATCTAAAGGGGCGCCCATTCTTTTTTTGGATAATCCTGAAGGAATGAGTAGAAAGCTGAGGGAAGCTTCAGTAGACGCCATCAATGCCATTAATGAAGAGGCATATGAAACCTTCGGAGACCCAGAAACACTTACCCGTATCGCCCAATACGAAATGGCTTTCAATATGCAGGTAGAGGTTCCCAAGGTGATGGATATCACGAAAGAACCGGAGAGCATACTGGAATTGTATGGAGCTAGTCCGGGAGAAGCTTCCTTTGCCAATAATGTTCTCCTGGCCCGCAGACTGGTGGAAAACGGAGTGAGATTTGTTCAGCTTTTCGATTGGGGTTGGGACGCACATGGTACTGAGAAAGGGACAGCCATAGATCTCGGATTTAGAGATAAGTGCAGAGAAATAGACAGACCCATTACTGCCTTAATCCTGGACCTCAAACAAAGAGGTTTACTGGAGGAGACCCTCATTGTCTGGGGAGGAGAGTTTGGTCGGACACCTATGGCAGAAAATAGAAATGGGGTAAACATGCCTTTTAAAGGGAGAGATCACCATCCAGATGCTTTCACTATGTGGATGGCAGGGGGAGGGTTGAAGAAAGGCTATGTCCATGGAGAGACAGATGAGATAGGTTTTCATGCAGTAGAAGGGGAGGTATCTGTGTATGACATTCAAGCTACCATCCTTCATTTGCTGGGAATGAACCACGAACAACTGACTTATACCTTCCAGGGACGAGACTTCAGGCTCACAGATGTATTTGGAAGCGTTATCCAGGAGATTTTGGCCTGATATTCATTTGAACGCTTATGCTTGATCAGTTTATTGGCCGTTTTCATCCGCTTCTGGTTCATATTCCTATTGGGGTGTTACTGGTAGCCATAGGCTTTGATTTAATCAGTAGGAGAAAAGCTTTTCAAGTACTAGCGCCTTCAGTTCCCCTTTTGTATTTGATTGGAGCATTAGGGGGAGCATTCTCATGTATAACGGGCTACCTCCTCTCCAGTAATGGAGAATATGCTTCTGACCAGGTAGATCCACATATGTGGGCGGGAATCATCCTGACGGTATTGGCGTTCTTTCTCTATCTAGCTAAGCAAAAACTCCAACTTCCTTCCATCCTTTCTCTCACACTTCCTATTTCTTCCCTCATTCTCCTAACAGTTACCGGACACTTGGGGGGAAACCTCACACACGGGGAGACCTACCTCACCCAGCACGCACCCTGGAATTCATCTGGGGAACAGCAAGCTTTTCGGCTAACAAGGGAAGAACTCCCACAAGCACATGTATATGCGGACATAGTCCAACCCATCCTCCAAACTAAATGCTACCGCTGTCATAGTGCCACTAAACAAAAGGGAAAACTGAGATTAGACGGGATAGCGTGGATGCTGGAAGGAGGGAAAACAGGAGAAGCGACATTGGTTTTAGGAAAAGCCGATGAAAGTGAACTTATCCAGCGGATTTTATTACCTCTCGGGGAGGAGGAGCATATGCCGCCTAAAGGGAAACCACAGATTAGTCCGGAAGAACTGACCATCCTTAGCTGGTGGATAGAACATGGAGGAGGTGCTGAAGCTATAGTCTCAGAAGTACCTAAATCCACAGAAATTACAGAAGCGCTGGATAGGATAATCGAAAGAAGTGCAGAGGTTAAGGAGGAGATAAAAACGGTATCTGCAGGAGATCCTAAAGTGATCGCTGCATTAGAACAAAGAGGGTTTATTATTCTCCCTATTTCTTCCAACCAAAACTGGCTTTCGGTAAATACCTTGAATGTGGATCAGCTATCTGATGAAGATTGGGACTTAATGGGGAAACTAAGTCCTCAGGTAGTAAGCCTAAAGGCAAGTGGAATACCACTAAGCCCTAAAAGCCTCGAAGTAATTAGTCAGTTGGCAGAACTAGAGGAACTCTCTTTAGACCATAGCAATATTCAGGATAGTGATCTCACTAAGTTGAAAGAGCTTCACAAGTTACTTTCTCTAAATATTACCGCTACCGGCATTTCAGACCAGGGAATAAAGGCTATTCTTTCTCTCAAAAACCTGGAGAAAGTTTTCGTTTTCCAGACAGAAGTTTCCCTGGTCTTTTCCGACTCAATTAATGATTCAGGAAGAATATTCATTGAACGAGGGGGATATATGCTTAGATGAGATATATCTTACATTTCTGAAGAAATATAATCTTACCCGTGCATTTTCTAAGATTTTACTGTATATTAGAATATCCC